>VERF01000116.1 GCA_018882895.1 Candidatus Kapaibacterium sp. | reverse complement strand
AGTACGTGCCGGACATTGTTCTGAGATCGGGTCTTATCGTTCGGTACGGTTCGCTTCGCAGCTCACTGCTGGTGTCTCATACCGGACGTCAGTACACCGATGCTACCAATGCCGAGTTTGCCGCTTCGGCCGTCAGTGGCACATTGCCATCTTACACCGTGGCTGACCTTACGGTCTCATACAACATCAGCCCCCTGATCATCGAACTGACGTGCAACAACATCCTTGATGCCCGATATGCAACACGTCGGGCAGAGGCATATCCCGGCCCGGGCCTGATCCCGGCCGAACCTCGAAGCATCTTTCTGGGTATTCGCTATACGCTCTGATCGTTCAGAGCGTCACTTGCAGAGCACTTGGAGAAGCTGGCTTGCTTCGGCACTCCCGATCGATGATGCCCGACGCCAGTCTGCACAGGCTTCGTTTGCGCGACCCACGTTGTAGAAGGCCTTGCCGCGGTTTACGTAGCCAACCATCAACCCAGGATCGAGCGTAAGTGCCTTCTCAAAAAACGGCAGCGCCGTGGCAAGATCTCCCTGCTTGGCGATGATCGACGCTATCATGGCCCACCCTTCGGCAAAGGTGGGTTTGAGTTCCATCGACAGGCGATAGTGCTTCAGCGCATTGGTAAGGTCTTCACGTTTGCTGTACCAGTTGGCCATGTTGTACTGCGCAGCGAAGAGCTTCGGGTTCCGTTTGACGGCCTCTTTGAAGTCAACACCGGCATCAGCGTCGCGCTGAATGTTCTGGTACAAAACGCCACGGTTGACGTATGCCTCGGAGTACTCCGGACAATACGTCATGGCCGATGTGTAGTCGGCAAGCGCACCATTGACGTCGTTCGAAACGGCACGCAGGTAGCCGCGATTGAGGTACGACATGCCCGATCGTGGGTTGCCCTCAATGGCCATGTCATAGAACGATGCGACCGTTTTGTAGTTCTTGGCGCGAATGAACGAGTAGCTTCCGTAGAAGGCCACGATTGCGAGCATGATCATGCTGACGGTGGAGCGGCGGCGACCCTCCATGAGTCGACCCAAGATCACCGAAACAACGAACACGATACCGATCATCGGAAGGTATGAACGGTGCTCCAGGTAGTCGTAGGCGATCTTACCCAGCTCATTGGTATAGGCAACGCCCGGAGCCGAGAACAGCAGGAACCAGCCGATACCAAACAGCGTGAGTTTGCGCTCCATCTCATTGGCATGTCGCAGTGCGGCAACCACAAGGCCAATAGCGATGACCGAACCAAGACCGGTCACAAGCCATGTGAATGCCGGCAAGGGGGCGAGCCCGATAGGTACGAGGAACTTGCCGATCGTTTCCGGTATGGCTCGGAGGTTGTTCAGGAAGGGAATGAAGCCAAAGACACTCGCATCAGGATACTGCGGAATGACCATGCTGCGCGTGATGAACCACAAGGCGATGGGGATGATGCAAGGAAGCAGAATCAGAGCGAGCGTCTTCTTCGTCTCATCTCTGCGTGGGTAGAACATCCACCATGCCGCAGTGATGATGAGCGGGATCAGCACTGAAGTCTCTTTGGAGAACATCGACAGGAAGAAACAGACATGCAGGAGCACAAGCGTCTGGATCTTGCCCGTGTCGAGATATCGGAACGTGGCGCGCAGACACAGCAGCGTGAACATGGCGATCAACAGGTCGCCCCTTCCCGGGATCCATGCGATCACATGGACGAACAGCGGTGAGGTGGCATAGACCAACGTTGTGGCCAGGGCCGTGCCCGGACGAAACCGAAAGTCCTTGAGCGTGCGAAACAGCAGCCAACACGTGGCGATGTGGAGCAAGAGATTCGTCAGGTAATACGCCCAAGCTTTGCCCTTGCCGATCTGCGTATCGAGAAAGATCGAGAGGTTCTGCGTTGGACGGTAGAAGTTGCGTCCCGGGTTGTTGAAGAACGCATCGCGTTGGAGCACTTCGAAGAGATTGTCGGGATTCTTGAGAAGCTTATCGTTGAAGGTGATGATCACATCCTCATCGAACTTGCCGACGGTGAAGTTCATGGTCTGTCCGTACAGAACCATGCCAATGATGGTCAGAAGGATGAGTACTGATGTTGAACTGCTTAGCTGATCCAGCAGCGAGGTCGACGAAGCTCGCGTCGAGCGCTTGTTCTTAGCCATAACGTGTTGAATTCCCCAGTGCAAAATGCGGTGCAATATCGCCAATGCTTGGGACTTCGCGGGAAGCGCCCTTCGTATTTTCGAGGCATGAATACAGACAAGATCCGTCTCTGCACTCCAGCTTTGGCATTCGTCATTCTCATCGGAATGCTCGTCCATCAGCCAATCGTATTGGCCGCAGCAGCAGTTTCCGACAGTGTCATGGTCGACTCGTTGAAGACCTACTCAAGCTCCGGCATCGTCGTCAGCGCCAGCCGATGGGCTGAGCGAGCTTCGACGGTATCGCGACAGATCACGGTGGTCAGTGCGCGCGACGTGCGTGACCGCAATCCGGGAACTGCGGCCGACCTTCTGGAGGGCACAGGAGAGGTCTTCATGCAGCGCAGTCAGGCAGGCGGAGGAAGCCCGCGCATCCGCGGCTTTGCCGCCAACAACGTGCTGATGGTCATCGACGGCGTCCGACTCAACAATCTGATCTACCGCACGGGAAACCTTCAGAACCTGATCCAGGTGGATGCCAACGGCA
>VERF01000065.1 GCA_018882895.1 Candidatus Kapaibacterium sp. | reverse complement strand
GCCTACGGTCACACCACGCACCAACATGTCCTTGACCGCTTGTAAAACTCCGTTCGACCCGATCTGAACCTGGATCACGTTGTTAGTCACCAACGACAACGTGACTGCATCCGTTGTGCCGATGAAGTTCGTGCCCGGATTAGGCGCATTACCCAATCCACCGGCGGCAGCTGTCCCCGCATTCCCTGTCAGCGCCCAGGCATTGCCGGCAATGCCGGCCGAAACCACGCTGCTGATGCTTGCCTGATCCAGAAGCCCACTGCTGTTGGCCAGAACAACGCGGTCGTTGGAACCCACAGAGGTCTTCACCGTGCCACCCACACTGCCGATGGTCACGCTCGAGCCGGTATTGCCGATGGTCGTGGCAGATGTACCCGCGGAGTTGATTGTGGTCGAACCCGTCACCAGCATGCCGCTCAGCATGGTGGCTAGTCCCGAGGCGCGGAACGTACCTGCCACGTCGAGCACCATCCCGGGTGACGACGTACCGATGCCAATAAACCCGCTTCCACCGGCAATACGAAGGCGTTCGGTGCCGTCGGTCTTCATGATCAGGGGGCGGCCCACAGCTTCGTCCGGACTTCCAAGAAATGCAGTCGACGAATCCAATAGCGTATTGCCCGCCAACTGCCAGAAGGTGGTATTCGGAGCAACCCAGAGAAGGCCACCCGCGCCATCCGAAGACAACAACGATCCGGAGTTGCCACGCGTCGTCGGCAACGTGAGCGAATATCCCGCTGTACCCGCAGGGGCATTCAGCGTGATGGTCTCTCCCGTAGCGATCTGCAAACGCAGGTCACGAGTGTCCAAGGGTAACTGTGCACGGCCAGGCACAACCAGGGCAACAAGGCCCAGGATTACTACCAGCAGTCGCACGGCTCTCCGGCGATATGGTGATGATGTTTTAACAGTCTCCTCTTCGGCACTTACCCCTCGGGGCGTACCGAGAGCACGGCGTAGCGGTGTTCCGCTCCATACAGACGGACGGCACGACAAACGTCGCCACCACCGCCGGTAAGGCAGAACAATTCACTACCCCATGCCCTCGGTGCCCGAGGAGTAAGGGTCGAATGATGGAGCAGGCTTACTGGCCGCGAATCACCAAATAGTTCAGAGCACCAGCGTAACTGGCAGAAAGTTGGACTACGAAGGATCCATCGGTTGCCGTGGCAGTCGTGGAGTTAGTACGCGTCGCAACATTCGCAACGATATTGCTGTTGCCGCCATCAATCGTGACAATGATGGCATCGTTGGTTTGAAGAGTTATTCCAGTCACGGTCACGCTCGTTGCTGCCGTTGGCGAAACCAGTGATCCACCCGTCTCCTTGCGACCAGCAGCACGAATACCGATGGCACTTCCGACGCTTTCCCATGCTGGAGTGGCCGAAGTTCCCTTGGAAACCAAAACCTGACCGGTTGTTCCGGCGTTGCTGGCCATGCGGAGTTCACCCGTGATCGATGTTCCGCCGCCCGTGTTACCGAGGCTGGTGATGGCCGTTCCCGTGGTGTTGATGTTCGTCGTACCGGTGATCGTCGAGGTGCCGTCGATCGTTACGGTGGCCGAGTTGACATCAAACGTTGCGGCATTGACTTCCAGCTCGTTGCCCGTGTTACCGACTGTTACCAGACCGGTGCCAACGGTGTTGATGTTTGTGGCACTCGCGTTAGACGCTGCCGTGTTAACATTCACGGTTCCGTCAACATCAGTGTTACCATTAACATCCAGCGCACCGTCAACGGTTGTCGTATGACCAACTCCATAACCGATGGTCGTGGCACTGCCGGCTGAGGTGCTGATAGAATTGATGCCCACAGCGCCATTTGCTGCGATTGTAATGCGGGTCTTGTTCTCCGTGACCACATTGATCGCTTGCGCCGTTGTGGTACCAAGCTTGCCAGCTCCGGAAAGTGCGTTACCCGTTAGCGACCAGTTTGGATTGTTTGCACTGGCTGGATCAACCCAGACGATTCCGCCAGTGCCATTGAGGTCTGCATCCCAGATTGGGGTGTAGTTGTCACCGCCGGCTGCGCTTGACCATGCGAGGGTGCCGTCCGTTGATGCAAGGTACATGAACGAGCCCACTGATCCCACCGCATTCGGGTAGGTCAACGAATAGGGCGAGGTCGTGGCAGCAGTCTTCAAGATCAAAGAGCCGGAATTGGCTCCCTGCAACTTGAATTGCTGAGACTCAACCGGTAACTGAGCAAAAGCGAATTGCGGTACGAGTGCGAGTACCGCAAGGATAGAAACAACACGCAAGAAGCGTGTAGGTGTCATGATGCGCATGTGCGCCTCCCTGTGAAAAAATGGAAAGTGGAATGAGAAAGTGGAATGAGCAGTGTCATACACTTTGGTGTAGGTCGATTGGAGGAGGTGGGCCCTATCGTGTGTCGGTGATTTCACAGATTGAGCACCATCCAGCTGACGCTGGCGCCCGGGGGCAGGCCACCGGCGAATTTGATTCGAAAGCCCGTAGGTGTGCGATTGGTTACGGTGTAGGTTGTTGTACTGGTTTCGCTTTCCATCGTCACGATGATCCGTGCCGTTGGCTTAAGGTCCGGAAAGGCTATCGGTTGTGCCGTACGGATATCAAAATCCGGTGTCTCGTAGATGTAACTAGGGGTTGCATTCGTGTACCGCCCACTGGCTATCGGCGGGAGCTGATTGGCGATATCCGATGAGATCACCAGCTGGTCGCTCGCATTTTGATCAAGTCGGATCCCGTTACCGGCCGTAAGTGTGGTCACGCGCGGGGCGCCTCCGGTGCGACCCATCACCACTTGTCGATCACCGAGCGGGTCTGATTCTGTAAGCACGCCCGTGGGGCTCGAGACAACAACTCGGTTGGGAAGCATGTTATCGGGACGCCGCGGAATGCGAGCCGTTGAGACACCGATGATGCGACCATCACGGTCGATGGTGAACTGTGGAATGTTGATCCAGTCCCTGTCGTAGGTGACCTGCTTTAGCCCCGTATCAGCAATCGTTCTTGACAGGTACTTTCGTGTGAGGGACGTGTCCTTGATCGACACTTCGACAATTGTCTTTTCTTCATTGGTGACTGAGTCGATCACCTTACGACGTTTCACGTCGATCACTGCCTGATCGCCCGACACCAGATCGATCATATCGAGGAGCCGCGAGGCATCGATGATAACGTCGTTATCATTTTCAATCACCGACACACCGGATCCGCCTTTGATGCGGACATTTCCCTGCAGGTTATTCAGACTCAACACCGCACCAGTTGCATCCGGCGTCAATCCTCCGGCAACCACCGAGTTCTGAGCATAGAAAGCATACGGTGCGGATGTCAGCTTGGTCCTCTTGTCAAACGGCAAGGCGTCGGGAGCTTTTATGTCGAGCCACAGTTGCTTGGTAAAATCAACCCCTGTGAATTGATCTACCTCACCGAGAATCATGTTGAACACACCTTTGACGACAGCAACCGGAACGGTGGTCGTGTAAACGCGGCTGCCACCGGTTTCCGCATCGAACAGCTCAGCCGTGATGTTATACGTTCCGTCCAGGTACAACGTACCATCCTTGCGAAGCAAAAGACCCTGGAAGGCCAGTAGCCGCGGCAGATCCTGCGCCTGAAGCGTATGCACGATCTCAAGCGCGGTCATAACGACCATGAGCACGATCGGAACCAGAACATATCGTTGTAGCCTGCTGTGCATCGGTTCGTTAGCGCGACCTCACGATGGTTGCCGAAAACCCGATCCGCCGCGATGAGGCGGAAACGCGCGCAAGGAAACGCAGTGTATACGTTCCGTTGGCAACATCGTTGCCCCCCTGATCGCGTCCGTCCCACACGAATTCAAAACCGTCTTCATCGGCAGTCACAAGCGGCAGCCTCCCGAGAGCGCGGCCGTCCAGAGTTGAGACATAGGCCTCGACGTCCTCGAAGAGCCCCCTGACAACTCGCAACCGCACGGACTCACGGAATGGATTCGGCCATGCTAACACCGAAGGTCCCGTCGCAACATCCGGCGGATCTCCATCGGGATCAGGCACAGACGTTACTACATCAAGTCCGACCCAGAACCCGAGCCTTCGCTCAAGGGTGATCAGTCTGCCCGAACTGTCCATCGTGGCCTGCGGGAACTTGTCCGTCTGCGTCTTGATACGGTCGAGTACCAACAACCCAAGGGATGAAAACATGTAGATGGAATCGCCGTTGGGAGCGCCCGTCTTTTCATCAATAGCCGTGGCGGTGGTAACAGTGCGGAAGCGACGCTGAATGTTCGCCGCCGAATCCTGGTACATGCCACTTATGCCACCGTAAACTTGAAAAACGCGCTGCGGTACCGACGGCACGATCTGCGTCGGTAAGGGGCTTGGCACGTTGGGACCTGACGTTTCCGCCTGGGCAAAGAGCCGAAATGTGGACGAGACCACGGCCAGGAGGCCGAGGATCGTAGAAAGCCTAAGTGACATTGCCAGGGGTGCGTTCGGCAGTCGCCAAGGTGAAACAATTTAGTACTTTCGACTACCTCGATGTAGGTGTGGAAAAAATCCGTGGCCACACGAGGGACCGCAATTTTAGCAAATATTTGTCACCGTTTTGTAAAAATTTGCGGCATAGCTATGGTTTTTTTACTGTCTCTATACGTATCAGAGTACATCACGTGTGTGTCGGAACGTCACAGGTTGTGGAAATTTATTCGTATCGGGAGATGATTTCTCCACCATCGTAACAATCTCGTGCCTAAAAAAAATGTAGATTTACGTTCCGTTCAGTGTATAATAGTGTCTAAAATGTTGCGAGTTTTCGCAGTTTACTGCGTTGTTCTTGTCGGCTTCTTCGAAGCGTCGGCACAGACCCTTATTGACGCATTCGATGTATCGAACCGCACTCCGAGCGTCGTTCCGATACTGATCGATTCGTTTGCCATTATCAAGCAGGACACCGGGCAGTCTTTCAATCCGAGGCAGTTTCGGGTGTTGCGTTGCGACACCGACCAGGAGGTGCCGTTCTATCTTGAGCCGTGGCAGCCTGGTACCGATTCGGTAATGTGTTGGGTGCGAATCACTGACGCACCCGCAAGTAAGTCGGTTGTGATTCTTGTTGAGACCGATCCGCGCATCACGACGTCCAAGTCAAACGGACGGGATGTATTCCTGACATTCCAAGACAGCATTCGGCCAACGTCGAATCAAGGGGCGGGCGGTCCGTGGGCGCCCTGGATAGGGCCATCACCTGCTTATGGTCGGGGCCTGTTCATTGACGCTGTCATTACGGCCCTGGAGCCGAAGGGGGGATATTTCTGCTACTACGGAGCCGATGAGGCCGGCTCGGCCGGTTACGTGCTTGAACATGATGCACGACTCGGCCGGCAAGATCCCGACCATCTTCGGATCAGCCCGGGATCAGTTGTGCCTGTGCCGAATGCCCCCGAGCCAGAGTACTTCCAGTGGGACGTGAACGAGCCGGTCCGGTATAACATCACTTTGGAGGGGACAAACCACACGATTTTTCGAACAAGCCTCCGTGATCCCCGCCGACAGCATAGGATTCGTACGGTTCGAGATAGCTTGATGCCGTGGGTCATGCATGGTGTGGCATCTTTTCCCGGAGCATCTCAGAGCATTGCCGTTCAGTACGTTCGGTCGCGACCCCGGTATCTATACGCTCCCCGCACGTCCCGCCGTGGCGTAACAATCAATGCAACGCCAACTGAAGCTGTGATCTGTAACGGAGAGCCTGTTACCCTTACGGCACCAACAATTGGATGGCGCAGGTTCCGTTGGTCTACGGGCGATACGACGGCGTCGATAACCGTGCGCACTGCCGGTACCTACTTCGTGGAACTGTCAGACGGACAGTCCTGTACGGTCAAAACACCAAGCATCGTCGTGACATCCGACAACGCGCCAAGTGCGGGTAACGACACGACCATCACACTATGTCTCGGAAGGAGGGAAACGCTCCGCGTCAAGAGTGGATTTGCCAAGTATGAGTGGTATATGTCCTCCGGCACCGCCTTTACAAAGATGCCATCGACCGGGCCCGAGCTCCTGATCGATTCTGCTGACGTGTATCGTTGCTTTGTCCGCTCCGTAGGGGGCTGTTTGGATACCGTTCGTTTCGTTGTGAACCGGATTTACGACACCACGGCAAAAATCGTGTTCCCATTTGCCAACCCGTCCATTTGCGAGGGTGATTCGCTGGTGCTTCGGGTCGATCCCCCACAAAGCGCCGAGTACACGTGGAGTCGAGACGGCGTGCAACTTCCCGAGCGCTCAGACCGCCTCACCGTTCGCACCTCGGGAGTCTACACCGTGGCAGTGCGTATCGGCAATTCCTCAGACGGATGTCTTTCCGTCTCCAGTATCACGGTTCAAAGCGCACGAAAGGATAGTTTTCTGTTTCCCGAGCGAGTTGAATTCTGTGAGGGTGATTCCATCACCCTTGATGCAGGGCTGTTCCCACAGGTTGAGTGGTATAGTCTCCGAGGCGGCCAACGACGCCTGATCACACAGTTCTCGCGTGTGATCCGACTTAAGAGCAGTGACACCATTGAGTGCGTCGGTTCCAACAGCGGTGTCTGCCGAGATACCGCCCGCTGCATCGTTACTATGAATGCTGCGCCACGCCCCGTAATGGCGACATTGGAAAACAAATCGTCGATGTGCGTCGGCGAAATCTTCACGCTGCGTTCAAATACCGCTGCCCAAAAGTACACGTGGCGATTGTGGGATAATGTTATTCAGAGCGCGCAAGACTCCTCTCAGATCCAGATCACCGTACCCGGCGTCTACTACTTGGCCGTTGAATACGCCAACGGATGCCGCCGATATGACAGTCTGCGCATTGATGATGGTCTGGCTCCGCCCGACATCGTCGCACTCGACGGCCAAGCGCTGTGTCCGGGCGATTCCACACGCCTGACAACGATCGGAAAGTTCGATCGTTATCTATGGAGCACAGGTGATACCACGGCGATGATCTGGGCCAAGCAGCCAGGAGTCTATGGCCTGAAGGTCAAACTTTTCGAATGCGAATCAGATACGACCATACTCATCGAAGAAGCGGATCCGAGTGGGCCAAGCTTGGCGTATCGCGACTCGGCAACTGTCTGCCCGGCTTCGCCGACGTTCTGGATGACAATACGAAACAACCAAGGGGTTCCGCGCAAGTACAACATTGAAGTACTCGATTCAACGATTTTCACCGTGCGAGCGCCGGTAGTGAGCATTCAGCCACGGGATACGGCGTCGGTTGCCTTTAATCTTGTAAGCATGGCCTCGAACCAGCGATTCGTCACATGGCGCGTACTTCTTAGCGACGATTGTCTCTGGAGCCGCGAACTTGCCATCACAATTGAAAACCGAGAAAAGATTGTTCCGCTGGAAATCGTCGTAGCCAGCCCACGCCCTGAGATTAGAGCCGGCGACGTCATTAGCATGAATATCCGCGGTGACGATGCCTCGGGGCTTCGTGATTTCCGTAATGGTGATACGCTGTGGATCGAGACATCGGTCCCGGCTGATCTCTTTGAGATCAACAATGCCGCGGCAACGTGTGACAATCGAACCATCGCGATCGATGAGCCGAGGGGGCGTGTGAAGTACTGCATGACAGGCTGTGAGAACGGCACTACGGATCCGCTTATCCAGCAGACACTCTCGGTGCTTGTTAGCGAAACACTCCAAGCCTTCATGGCCGTCGATTCGATTCGAACAAGTGGCCCGTGCATTACCGCTCCAATTGTGCAGAAGCGCGTTGATGTTGGTTTAGCCCCCTTCGGATGCGAACTGACCACCATATTGCGCTCTCCCACGTTGATCATCGGTATCGGTACGGTAAGCGAGAACAGCGTCACGGCAAATGTCTCACAATCCTCCGGCGCCGTCACCGTTCGGGCCGTCGATGTGCTCGGGCGCATTCTCGATCAGCACGTCATCAGTGCCGGCACGGGGTTGAGAGCCACCACCCTGACAGTCGGCTACGATAAACTGTTTTACATTGTAGCGTCTGACGACACATCGGTCGTGACGATTCCAGTGGCCGGAGCCGGCCGATGAGACTCTGGCCTTGGTGCATGAGCTGCTGGTTCATCGTTTTTTTTCTCCTCACTGTAAAGGTCGGTGCGCAGCGTTTCGATGATGACTCGCTGTGGAATCGCCAGCCCCCTTCCGATACAGTGTTTCGGAGTCTCTTTACGTCGTCACAGTTCGGCGGAATGTATCATCTGGCTTCCGGCCTTGAGTGCCTCGAAGGAGGCAGATGTACCCCCTTTGAAGGGGGCATGGGGTCTCTCTATGGTGTGACCGTCGGCGCCGAACAGACGGTAATGCCCTACTGGCTGGCCTCAGCCAGTCTGAGCCTGTACTCTTGGAACGGCATGATGCAGGTGAAAGATGGATCGGCTCGAATGCGCATGCCGGACGGGTCGATTGCCAACATCGAGCGGGAGCTGACCATGCGGGCACGCGGAACGAGCTTGGCGCTGGGCCTCGGCATGAGCTATTTCCGTGAAGCTTGGCGGCTCTCTGCAGGCCCCGTGCTTGAAATGTTCGTCGGCGATCCCGTGTGGACTCAGAGCGGGCGCATTCTTTCGCCGGCTGGGGTCAATTACCCAAACGGCACAACATCAACCGTGATCGTGCCCGATGTGGCAATACCCGCAACCACAGCAGTACGCTTCGGCATGGTGGCATCGGTTGGTCGCGACGTGTCACTCTCTGACGGTCTTACGCTCACGCCGTCGGTGATGGTACAATACACACCAACAAACTTTGTGTCCGGTGCATCCTGGAATGACGTGCGCTGGATGGGCTCCGTAGCCGTTCGCCTCAATGCCGATGATCTGCCAGATACGGTCAATCGGATTCGTACGTATCGGAAGCTCGATACAATCTTCGTTACTCGTCAAGGTCCCACCAACACTTCGGTATTGGAGGTCGGGCAGCCACGAATCAATGCAGATACGGCAATCGTGCAGCTCGTCCGACAGATATCCATAACCGAGGAACGCACCGATACACTTGTGACATTCGACCCTCTGCTCGAGAGCAAACTGGCAATAGCTAAACGTATCGAGGACTTAAAACTCGAAGAGTCCAAACGTATGATCGCGACGATCACACTCGGAGATAAAAGCTTAGAACTGAAGATCCGTCGAGTTAAGCCGTCCATCGATCCGGGAGCAGGCACTCCGTTGGAACTGTTGAGCACATCAGAAGGTGTGGCTGATTTCATGAAACGTCTCGCTGAAGATAATGATTCGATCCTCAACCGAAATGTTGCCGATGACTTGGCCATTCGTCTATCGTCTGAACGTCAAGAATTGACATTCATGATCTTGCCATTCATCTTCTTTGACTCTGCCTCGTCTGCGATTCCTGAACGATATCGGCAACTGACAACTACTGAGGGGTATGACCCTATACGAGATGTACCGGGACAGCATGAACTCAACCTCGATATTCTCAACATCATGGGGTCTCGTATCGACACCTCCAAGACCGGCGTCGTTATCCGAGGTTTCGCCGATGTAACGTCTGAAGGAGCATCCTGTGAGCTGGCGCGCGCTCGGGCACAGACCGTGGTTGACTACCTCAAGAGAGTCTGGCGTATCCCTCCGGAACGACTTCGTTTGGAAGTTGCTCAAGGATCCTGCTCGCCTAATCCGGCCAGCGGCGGCAATTCTGTACGTGGACGTCAGGAGAATCGACGGGTTGAGATATTCTCGGATGACAATGAGTACTTCCAACCGGTTCAAAAGGTCAGCGTCATCGTCCGTCCAACTTGGGATATGTCTCGAGCGCGAGTCGCAATCCGCAGCGAGCAGGATCCCGTATCCTCATGGGAAACCACATTCATGCAGGGCAGTCGGCTTGTCTCTACGAGAATGGGTGAAGGTTCCTTGAGTGAAACAGCACTTTCGATCCCTGATAGATTGATCGACTCACTCACTGACAAACCGATCGTTGCGATTCTAAGGGTAAAATCCGTCAGCGGTATCGAATGGGAAGCAATGCTTGAAATCGCTGTGGAGATCTTCAAACGTGGCAGTAAATTCGAGAACCTGTCGCTGGCAATGTTCGCTGTGCGCAGTACCGAACTCGGCACTCGCGATCTTGAGCTCCTGAAGCTATTTGCCGCGCCGCTCGACCCCGGCGACCGCGTGGCAGTCATCGGATACAGCGATGATCTGGGTAACGCTGCTCGTAATCAGCAGTTATCACTTCAACGTGCTGAAGCAGTTGCCAACCTACTGCGAAAGCTTCGACCTGATTGCGTGATCACACGCGTCGAAGGCGCTTCCAGCTCGAGGTTCCCTATCGGGGTGAGCTCCTATGAGCTGCCCGAACTGCGATTCATGAGCCGCACCGTGCAGCTGATTGTGGAAAGATGATCGAGGCCCCGCTCAGGGGCCTGCCCAGTTGGCATCGTTCGTTCTGTTTTTTTATGCAGTTATGCGGCTGTTGTATATTATTGTCGTCCCAGCACACTACGTTTTAAGCAAGCGCACATGCATTGACTCCATTCCAATGATGTCCGTTCGCTTGGTCAGCCCCGGAGTCATACCGGAGGCGGAGGAACGTACATGGTTGCTACAATCTTGCCCGTCCTGCTGATCGAGAATGACGACAGGCTCCGACGCTCATTTCTTGACTACTTCCGGCGACATGGCCTATCGATCGTAGAGGCCGTGGATATTGATGATGCCGAAGCAGTGCTATCCAAAACTCGGGTAGGAATGGCAATTCTTGACGGTGACATTCCAGGGCCTGACAGTGCGTTATCATGCCATCGGTTGCGATCGGCTCACCCAATGCTTCCCATCGTCCTGATGACCAATCGAGCAGACCTCGACTCACAGCTAAAGGGTTTTACCTTCGGCATTGATGACTACTGGCAGAAGCCATTTCCCTTGAGTCTTGCCGTTGCCAAGTCCCGCGCCCTTCTAAGGCGACTCACGGTGCAGCCAAATAGTCTCGACCCGTTTTACCTTGGCAGTACGCTGGTTGATTTGCACAAACGGGTGATTGTTCGCCGCGGCACTGTCATACCTCTCAAGAGCAAAGAGCATGGGATACTGCAGATACTCTCCGCAGCAGAAAGTGGTCCCGTGCGGCGTGATGCTCTACTGGCAAGTGTATGGGGCTACAACTCGGTTCCTGTTACTCGTACGGTCGATAACTACATCGTTTCTCTTCGTCAAAAAATCGAAGAAGATCCCCGCAATCCATGCTATCTAATCACCGTGGGCCGTGTGGGGTATCGCCTGAATCGCGACTGATCTCTGCCGAATCTCCAGACCGGCGTAGCGCAACAAACTCAACGGAAAGGCGCTCTGCGCTTCGCTCAAGAATGAGATGATGAAAGGGGCTTGCCGATCGAGATCTTCGTGGCCGGCTCACATGCTCATGCCGCAATTCATCATCTGCCATGAGTTTGTGTCGCGGAGCGCCCCCTCCCCCGGCAACAATAAAGTCGCGCCCCTGCTTGCGGAAATGCTCAAAGGCATGGCTATGTCCACTCAGCCATAAGCGCGCCTTGCCGGCTTGAAGAAACGGCGGCACAAAGTTCTTCTGTACCTCATGGTCATCGCTGACGTTCATGGAGTTTGTGAAGGGCGGGTGATGTCCGCACACGACGATGCACCGCACTCCGGGGTCCGCGTCGTACGCCTGCAACGTCGAATCATACCATTGCTTCTGACGCGTCCGCATTGAGTCGGTGATACGCTTGAAGTTGGTATTGATCATCACAAAGGCGATCGAGTCCATCACGGTGCTATACCAGGTTGAGCGCATGCCGCGGAAGCGCATTCGGACGTTGCGCTCCGCAGCTTGACTGCTTCGAAGGTATTCGTGGTTGCCGTAGATGGTGAAGCACGGAATTCCAGCCTCCGCCACAGGCGCCATCAGGCGATCGTAGAAGGCCCAATCGTCATCATCGGCCCCGTCAAACACCATGTCGCCAAGTATCACCAAGGCATCCGGCTTCTGTGCGAGCATCGCTGCAACAACGCGCTCATGAGCCCCCTTC
Organism: Candidatus Kapaibacterium sp.; assembly: GCA_018882895.1. Classification (GTDB taxonomy): domain Bacteria; phylum Bacteroidota; class Ignavibacteria; order Kapaibacteriales; family Kapaibacteriaceae; genus UBA10438. The sequence continues at coordinate 154 of VERF01000065.1, read as the reverse complement.
CGCTCCCGCCAGATCTCGTACCTGCTGGTACGCTGCTGATCACCAATAACCGCTATGCGAAGCCCCGTTCCCTGCGGTGCCACAGATACAAATCGCACGGGCACCGTCTGCACGGCTGCGCAGGAGAGAAGGAACGTGCAGCACAGCGCCGGCC
>VERF01000064.1 GCA_018882895.1 Candidatus Kapaibacterium sp. | reverse complement strand
TGCCAGCACCTTCATTCACGCCATCGAAAAGCGTCAAGGACTAAAGATCGGATGTCCGGAGGAGGTTGCCCTGCAACAAGGCTTCCTCACGCCGGAAGAGTTTCTGTCCAGCGTGGCGCAGCTTCCACATTCAAGCTACCGACAATACTGCGAGTCAATCGTCCGCCTATGACCCCTGCAACACGTTTTCAGCGCATCTCAACGGCGGTGCAGAGTTCCTTCGCCGAATTCGTCCAGCGAACCACCTCCACCGGGATCACGATCCTGGTTGTGACGGCCATTGCGCTGATATGGACCAACTCACCTTGGCACGACAGTTACGAGGCCTTTCTTCACCAGCCGGTGAAGTTCGTCTTTGGTCCGCTCGATCTATCCTTCTCTCTCGAACACTTCGTCAACGACGGGTTGATGGTCCTCTTCTTCCTCGTCGTGGGCCTTGAGATCAAACGCGAGCTTATCGTTGGCGAACTCTCGTCACGCCAGAAGGCCCTCCTGCCGATGATCGCGGCAGTCTTCGGCATGGTCGGCCCGGCCATCACCTACCTGCTTTTCAATGCGGGCACGGATGCGGCACGGGGCTGGGGGGTTCCGGTAGCAACCGACATCGCCTTCGCGCTGGGTGTGCTTGCACTGCTGGGTAACAGGGTGCCGACCGGCCTACGAGTTTTCCTTGCCGCACTGGCGATCGTCGATGATCTGCTGGCCGTGCTGGTGATCGCCGTTTTCTACACGGCAGCTCTGAACATTCCGATGCTTCTGCTGGCTCTGGCCATTGTTGTGGTGCTGTACGGCGGAAACCGCCTCGGCATCCACTCGCTCTGGTTCTATGGAGTACTTGGTTTTGCCCTATGGTTGGTGGTTCTTGCCAGCGGCATCCATGCAACCATCGCCGGCGTTGCCTTGGCCATGTGCATTCCGGCCCACTCGCGGATCGATCGCGTTTCGTTCTTCACACGGTCACGGGATCTGATCGAACAGATCAGCCGCCGAACAGAGACCGATGAGGACGAGGGAAAGCAGCTCGATGCCGTCCATGCCCTCGAGGAAATGTGCGAACATGTTCAGACGCCACTTCATCGCATTGAGCATGGACTTGGCAAGGTCGTCTCCTTCGGCATCATGCCCTTGTTTGCGCTCGTCAACGCCGGCGTGGTGATCTCCCCGTCAATGATCGCTGGTCTCACAAGTCCGGTTGGCCTCGGCATTGCCCTCGGCCTCTTTCTTGGCAAGCAGGTTGGCATCACCGCATCGGTGTGGGCATCGGTGCGCCTCGGCATCACGCGGCTTCCATCAGGGGTCACAATGGCACAGATCTATGGTGTGTCCCTACTGTGCGGCATCGGCTTTACAATGGCACTGTTCGTGGCACATCTGGCATTCATCAGTCCTGAGCATCTCGACATGGCAAAGCTCAGCGTTCTGGCAGGCTCAGCCCTGTCGGCGGTTACCGGAGCGATCATTCTAAAACGTCAGTTGCCACACCAAGCCCCCTTAAAAGCATGATCATCTATCAGGTCGAAGTGACAGTCCCGGCTGATCTGGTGGATCAGTGGATAGAGTATATGACATCACATCATATCGACGACGTCGTTGGCACCGGTATGTTCATCCGATCGGAACTTCATCGGTTGACGGATCCCATCGTGGAAGGCCACTCAGTGTTCCGCGTGCGCTACACATGTGAGAGTCAGGAAAAGCTCACACGCTACCGCACCGAATTTGCACCGGCACTGATGGCCGATCACACCCGCATCTTTGGTGATCGCGTCGTTGCAACCCGGACCGTCTCCGAGCGCATCTGGTCGACGGAGCGCTAACAACATGTTGTCGGCTCTGAAGGGGCTTGCTACCGTCCGTGGACGTAAGATGGTCGAGGCCGTCACCGGCATGCTCCTGCTTGCCTTCTGCGTCGAACACGTCCTGGGCAATAGTCTTCTCCTGCTGTCGGATCCTGCCCCCTACAGATGGTTCACCGAAACCATGGGGCATGCCTTGGTCATCCGAATTGCCGAGGTGGCACTGTTTGCGCTCTTTGCGCTTCACATCGGCCTCGGTCTATACATGCGACGTCAGCACTATCGCTTTGTAAAGCAGCATCCCACAAAGCGGCCACATCAGAGCATGTCTACGCGGCTGGTTGGCTGGACCGGCATCGTCATCCTCATCTTTCTCGTTGTGCATCTAGATCGGTTCTTCATTCCCAATCGCTTCGCCAGTGAAGGATCTCATGCCGATCTCTATGCCATGGCGCACAGTGCATTCTCCTCTCCATGGTACACGGCGTTGTATGTGGTGTGCATGATGGCCCTTGCATCGCATCTGCACCACGGCATTCAGAGTGCATTCTTCTCATTCCGGTTCATCCCTGCGCGCCTGGTGCCGCGCGTCCGAACTACAGTTGCTCGCGTCGGCCTTATCACGCCGCTGGCATTGGCCTACATAGCCGTTCATATTTACATTGTGCAGGTGCTCTGAGCGCCCCCTAATCTAGGCCTTCAGTCGATACTCTTCCACAGGAGTGCCACCGATGAGGTGCTCCTGGATGATACGCTCGAGAACCTTCGGCGTGCAGGAGTGATACCAGACGTTGTCGGGATGCACGACAGCGATCGGACCCTTGAGGCACACACGCAGACAATCCGCTTTGGTGCGATACACGCCACCGCTTTCATCCATGCCAAGTTCCTTGAGCCGGGTCTTCAGGTAATCCCAGCTTTCGGCCCCCTTCTCGGGTGCGCAGCATTTGGGCTTTGTGGGCGTGGCACAGAGAAAGATGTGTCTGGCATGCGTCCCTAAGCCACGTTCGATGGCCTTCTTTGCGAGATGTTCCTTGGTTGTCATGACGTTGCCTTGGCAAGGGTGACCGAGGCCTCATCTGCCAAAGTGAGCACCGTTAGGTGCAGCTGGTGCAGAATGCCTGCTGCTTCGGGCTGACGTGAGGCACGGATGTGAAACATGATATTAATGACGATGCCCGATGGCGATATCTCACGAATGGCCACGCTCATGGGCTCTGCCTGCATCACGTCTGCGCTCTGGGCAAGAAATCCTCGAAGGCGCTCTACGAATGTTTCGATGTCGACCTTTGATGACGCTGCATCAAGGGTGATGGCCGTGCTGAGTTGATGACGTTTCTTGATGCCGATGTTATCGATCGTCGCATCGGCAAGCTTGCCGTTGGAGAGTGTGATCAGACTGCCGGTCGGCGTCACGATCCGCGTACTGCGGAATCCGATCTCGCGCACAATGCCTTCTGCACCCGGGGTAGAGATCCAGTCGCCCACCACGAAAGGCCTGTCCGTGATGATCACCAGCGAGCCAAAGAGGTTCTTTACCGTGTCCTGCGATGCAAGTGCAAGCGCAGCGCCTCCGATGGAAAGTCCCGTGATGATCGCTGCAACGTTGACGCCGAGAAATCCCAACACGGTCATGCTGCCCACGACGGCCACGAGCACCTTTAGCGTGGAAGCAACCAAGGGGGCGAGCGTTTCGGCGATCTCATGTCCATCGGTTCGTGCACGCATCACATGCAAAACAGCACGTGCGCATACCAGGTCAATGAATCTGTAGAGTGCAATGGCAAGAAACGCTATCGACAGCACATCCAGCGTGGTCCCAACCCGGATGGTCACCGGATCCGGAAGATTCAGAATGGGCAAAAGGACGCTGTCGGACTCGGCAACGATCATCAGCGCAAGGCTGCGCGCTGCCGATCGAACAATGCCGATATCAGGCACGTCTCCCGAAACTCGTCGAATCAGCTGCTTGATTAGGCTGACGATGATCTGCCTGAGCACCCACGCCACAACGATGCTCGCGGCGAGCATCGTCACCAGTATGACCCAATGCGTCGATGTCAGCGCCATCATGGTCGGCTATCAGGGCTTGTTTAACTCGGTGAAGAGCGCCTTGACCTCGGCGACCTTCATTTGCCCCTTATCGCCCTGACCATGAACGCGCACGGCAACGGCATCGTTCTCGATCTCTTTGGACCCGATGACGAGCGCGTATGGGATCTTCTTCTGCTCACTCTCGGCCACCTTACGATTGATCTTCTCGTTGCGCAGGTCGCAATGAACACGTACGCCCATGGCCTCGAACTCTGCCGTCAGATCCTGTGCAAACGTGTGATGCGCATCGGCAATCGGCAGAATGCTCACCTGCGTTGGTGCGATCCAGAACGGGAAGTTGCCTGCGTAGTGTTCGATGAGAATGGAGATGAAGCGTTCCATCGAGCCGAAGGGGGCTCGGTGGATGATCACCGGACGGTGCTTCTGGTTGTCGGCACCGACGTACTCGAGCTTGAAGCGCTCTGGCATCACATAGTCAACCTGCACTGTACCGAGCTGCCACTTGCGGCCGATGGCGTCGCGTACGATGAAGTCGATCTTTGGACCATAGAATGCCGCCTCACCGAGACCGATGAAGTACTCCAGACCCATTTCGTCGGCCACTTCCTTGAGTTCGCGCTCGGAGCGCTCCCAGAACTCAAGATCACCCCCGTACTTGGAGGCGTTATCGTCGCGGAAAGACAAACGCGTTGAAACATCCATGCCGAAGGTGCGGAACACGTGCTGCGTCAGTTCGACGACGTTCTTGATCTCGTCTTTGAGCTGATCATGCGTGCAGTATATGTGTGCATCGTCCTGCGTGAAGCCGCGCACACGAGACAGCCCGTTGAGCTCGCCCGACTGTTCGTAGCGATACACGGTTCCGAACTCCGAGAACCGCAATGGTAAATCACGGTATGAACGGGGCTTGTTGGCATAGATCTGGTGGTGATGCGGACAGTTCATCGGCTTAAGCAGGTACTGCTCGTCTTCCACCGTGATTGGATCGTACTGCGAATCGGCGTAGTACGGATAGTGCCCACTGGTCTTGTACAGCTCCAGGTTGCCGATATGCGGCGTGATCACTTCCTGGTAGCCACGGCGAATCTGCTCATCACGAAGGAATGCTTCGAGTCGACGTCGCAGCGTGGTGCCATTGGGGAGCCAAACTGGTAAGCCCCCTCCCACCATTGGCGTGATCATATAGAGCTCCAGCTCCTTGCCGAGCTTGCGATGGTCGCGTCGCTCTGCTTCTTCTCGGAGCGTAAGGAACTCATCCAGCTGCGCCTTCTTCGGGAAGGAGATGCCGTAGATACGCGTCAGCTGCTGGCGATCCGAGTCGCCGCGCCAGTAGGCACCGGCCACACTGAGCAGTTTTGGGTACTTGATGTGTCCGGTTGATGGCACATGCGTACCGCGGCAAAGGTCTGTGAATTCGCCCTGACGGTAGAACGTGATCTCGGAGTCCTTGAGTCCGTCGAGAAGCTCCAGCTTGTACTGGTCGCCCTTTTCCGTGAAGTACGCCACGGCATTGTCCCAGGTCATTTCAATGCGCTCATACGGCACATCGCGCTTGACGAGTTCGGACATCTTGGCTTCGATCTTCGGCAGATCATCGACGCTGAGCTTTGCATCACCCGGCAGATCGACATCGTAGTAAAAGCCCTGTTCGATCGGCGGTCCGATCCCGAACTTCACACCCGGATACATCGCCTCCAGCGCCTCGGCCATAAGGTGGGCCGTTGAGTGCCAAAAGATCTCTTTGCCTTCTTCCTGCTCAAACGTGACAATTCGGATCGACGCGTCCTGATCGATCGGGCGCGACAGGTCGTATGGCTTTTCGTTGACGAAGATACCGACGGCCACGCGGGCTAGGCCGTCAGAGATGCTCTTGGCAATGTCCATCCCCGTCGTCCCGACAGGGTATTGGCGCACATCGCCATTCGGTAGGGTGATGTTGATCATAGCTCAAAGTTACGGGTTCCTCGTCATCCCCGCGAAAGCGGGGATCCAAGTGACGAGTGACAAGTGACAAGTGACGAGTGACAAGTGACGAGTGACGAGTGACGAGTGACGAGTGACGAGTGACAAGTGACGAGTGACGAGTGACAAGTGACGAGTGACAAGTGACGAGTGACGCACAACGCCTAACACGCCATGCTGCAGCTCAGCCCACGGCTTCAGCCGTGGGACACCGTGGGCGTCAAGTGACGAGTGACAAGTGACGAGTGATGCACAACGCCTAACACGCCATGCTGCAGCTCAGCCCACGGCTTCAGCCGTGGGACACCGTGGGCGTCAAGTGACGAGTGACAAGTGACGAGTGACGCACAACGCCTAACACGCCATGCTGCAGCTCAGCCCACGGCTTCAGCCGTGGGACACCGTGGGCGTCATCCCCGCGAAAGCGGGGATCCATTTCGTGTAGAGGCGTCAGTGCGCTTGCGGCGAGCCTTCGTGATTGATGCTCTAGACTGATCGACGCTCATCACCTTGCAACGGGCTACGTCTATCTCGCCCATCTGGATGAGTTGAAGCACCTCAGTGACCAGCTGCATCTTGGTGTTCTGAAGATCATTCATGATGCAATCGGACATAAAACCGTCTGTATTTAGTTCAAACAAAATAGATATCGCCAGAGTCCCACGCAATCGAATATCTTGCGCCCAATGCCATTTGGGGGCAGCAATACTCACATCGAGCATCACATCGTAAGGGGCGAGCATGGCGACGTCAACGAAGCAGTTTCTCGGTCATCCCATCGGTCTGTCCTATCTCTTCTTCACAGAGATGTGGGAGCGCTTCAGTTACTACGGCATGAGGGCGCTGCTGGTGCTGTACATGACGAAGTATCTGCTCCTGGATCCGCAGATCTCGGGGAACGTGCTTGGATACACGGCATTGGCGAACATGCTGACGAGTCTGTTTGGCCCCCTATCGGTGATCGGCGTGTCATCGCAGATCTATGGTCTGTACACCGGCTTCGTCTACTTCACGCCGTTCATCGGCGGATGGCTTGCCGATCGGTACCTGGGTAAGACCAATGCGGTGTACCTCGGCGCCATCTTCATGGCGATCGGCCACTTCATGATGGCGTTTGAGTCGATGTTTCTCTTGGCGCTTCTGTTTCTAATCATGGGCAATGGTCTGTTCAAGCCGAATCTCGGTGCGCAAGTGGGTACACTGTATGAACCGGGAGATCAGCGAATCGACAGCGCCTACACGATCTACTACATGGGCGTGAACCTTGGAGCCTTCTTCTCACCACTTGTCTGCGGAACGCTTGGTCAGCAGGTTGGCTGGCACTATGGCTTCGGTGCAGCCGGCGTAGGCATGCTTGTTGGCACCGTCATTTACTGGATGGGCACCAAGCACCTGCCCACACAGGGTCAGCGTTCTGCCATGCCTAAGGCAGAACACGCCGGAGTCGAGCAGGGCTGGGTTCGCCCCCTGATCGTGATCGGCTATCTGTGCTTTGTGAACATCCTGTTCTGGGGCGTCTATGAGCAGCAGGGCAATACGCTGCAGGTGTGGGCTGACGAAAAGACAAGCTGGTCGATCCTCGGGATCAACATTCCATCCTCGTGGTTTCAGTCGCTCAACCCGTTCTTCATCGTTGTGCTTGCCCCCTTGCTCAACCGATTCTGGTCATGGCAGCGCACCAGCAAGTCTGAGCCGTCTACGGTTGTGAAGATGGCAATTGGCTGCATCTTCATGGCGGTGGCATATCTGTTGATGATCGCCGTTGCCGGCATGGCGCAGGATGGACAGAAGCTGAACCTCATCTGGGTTACCAGCGTGGTGTTCCTCTTCACTATTGGTGAGCTCTATCTCTCCCCCATCGGCCAAGCGATGGTCTCAAAGGTCGCCCCCGTGCGAATGGTCAGCATGTTCATGGGCATCTGGTATCTGTCGAGCTTCTTCGGCAATTACCTAGCCGGCTACATCGGCTCGTACTATGACCGCATGGGCAATGAGAGCTACTTCGGCATCATGGTCGGCATGAGCCTCCTTGCCGTTGCCATGTTCCTGCTCCCACGCAAAAAGCTCAGCGCGATGTTGGGTGGGGAGAGGTAAGCGCCTACCGCCATCCGTCTTTCCATGCCTGGAATTCCGATGGTCGCAGACGGAAGCGTGCGATGTTAGCATCATGCAGATTCATGATCTCGGTTTCGACGACCTCGATAAATCGGGCTCGTTCGGATTCGGGAACTGATTCCGCGGCCTTGTTTCGAATGAAGGTTACGGCCAAGCTGCGGTTCATTCTCGAGCGGACTATTTCCGCAATCGTCTCGTACAAGGCGCTTCGATGGTGCAGCCGAAACGGATCGGGCTCACCGAGCGTACGGCGCATGGCCGAGTATCGCAGGCACGAACGCTTATAGCCCCACACGAACACGTCGCGCAGCAGCTCAATGCGATTTAGTTCATACACTCCGAGAAGTCCCTCGATGTATTCGGCAATGGGCACATCGACGAAGGAAAGGGGGCTGAGGTTCTCCCGTATGAAGGGAATGTTTGCGGCAAGACGCGACACCCGCTTGTTGACATCCTCGAACGGCTGGAGATATGGCAGGTGCACCATCATGAAGAACGACTGTTCGAATGGATCCTTGATGGCGCCTGCAGTATCGAGAATTGCGCCAAAGTACTCATCGATCAGCTGTGGCACTTCCAGCGGTAGGTAGACCGTACCTGCAATTCCAACCGGACGCATGCGGAGACGACCCTGCGCATCTGAGTCGGCCAGTAAGTTGTCTGAGAGAACGTTGTGTAAGCTGAGAATCGTATATCTGTTTAGATCAATGTCTTCCTGTTGTTCAACGAGCATGTCAATTGCCGTCTTGTGGTTCAGGATCATCTGGATGTCATGAAGGTTCGCTCCCTCAGGGATGCGCCCCTGCGTGAGCAGGTACTCGGTCTCAAGCAACGAATAGGTATTTCCCTCAAGTCGTGATGAGTTCCACGACAGATCGATCAGGAGTCGGTTGTACATCGTTTTGATGTACGTTCCGGCAGGGCGCACCGAGTCGAGGGAACGTCCGCATTCGAGCAGTTCCCCGCGGATTGCCGACGGCAGATAGAACGTCTCGTTGGGACGATACTCACCGAGAAAGTCTGGGTTGTATGCCACTGGCGTCCGTGCGATTAACGGCAGACGCACCAGTTGCTGCACCTCTTTACCCTGCGGTGTAAGCCTCAGCGTTGCCGAGATGTTCGACGCTGGTTCATCAGCACGATAGCGCTCAGCCTGCTCTCGCAGCGTGAGCGTTGGCACTTGATGATATCGAGTGGCACGCCCCTTGCCCACTCGTACAATGCGCTGCTGGCTGACCAGAACCGACAACCGATGCTGAAGTGTCCGCCGAGGAACATCTGCAACTAAAGGTGCGATATCCTCCAGTGTAGCCCCACGGTCACGCTCGGCAATGATCCCTACGAGCGTATCAATGGCGTCAGATGGTATGCGTTTGGGCACGATGATACTTGCGCGAATGACTTATTGCGCAATATACAGAGGGCATTGTTGCGCGATATAGACTGCCATACCTCGGGGTCCCGAGGCCCCCTCACTTCGTTCGGGGCCACGTCACTCGTACCCCGGGCCAAGGCCCGGGGCTAGTAAATCGATGGCATGTCACTTGTCACTTGTCACTTGTCACTCGTCACTCGTCACTCGTCACTCTGAGCACCCCTCTTGGGCATACGGTGGAGCATACGCCGCAGCCGACGCAGGAGGCGCGCTTGATGGTTTCGCCGCGTTCGGCGTAGGAGCGCACGTCGATGCCCATTTCGCAGTAGGTGCTGCAGTTGCCGCAAGAAATGCACTGGCCGGTGTTGACCTCGATGCGGAAGCGGGAGGCATACTTCTGAAGAATGCCGAGAATGGCAGCCATGGGGCATCCGAACCGACACCAGATGCGGGCACCGAAGATCGGGTAGAAGCCAACGCCAATGACGCCTGAGAAGAGTCCACCGATGACGAAGCCGTAGATGCGGTTGGTGTGGCCGACGATACTCGATAGTTCAGGATTGGGATTTACGTGCTGCTGCCATAGCAGGATCGTAATGATCGTGATGATGCCCAGGATCGGATAGATTGTCCACCGCTCAAGTGTCCAACTACGCTGCGAGGTGCTGCTGAGGTGACGTAGGTCGTCACCGACGGTTTCGGCCAGCGCTCCGCAGCCGCACACCCAGGAGCAATACCAGCGCTTGCCGTAGAAGTACGTGAGAAGGGGCGTGGCAATCAGCAGCAAGACTATGCTCCACCATGCAGCAAAGGTCATCAGCGCGTCGTGACTCTGCATCATCTGCGTCAGGGATGATGGGAACAGATACTCGGGCTTAAGCGGCCAGAAGTACGAGAAGTAGAACTCACCCCTTCCAATGCGCACAAGCATGGCAGGAATGAGATACGCCGCAATGCACTGCACGACAACGAGCACAACGGTTCGGTAGCGGTGGTAACGCTCGTGACCATTCCGCATGAGCGTGCGCGCGCCAAAGAGGACGACGGCCAGCGTGTAGATGGTACCGTAGAGGAACCACGCGTCGGCCGGACGTCCGCGCAGCAGGTGCGAGAATCCGTCAAGCAGGTGCGTCAGCACGTCAAGTGCCGACGGAAACCAATACACACAGACGTAGAAACTGGTCATCACCACGGCCAGCACGTAGCGCAGCCACGGACGTCGCTCAATGTTGCTGGTCATGGTACTTGACCGCCCAGCCCCCTTCGGAAGCATGATCTGCACCGGTTGCTGCATGACACTCATTGCGCCACCCCCACGAAGGCCGGCACAAACTCCGCATTGAACATCACGTCACGTAACTCTTCGAGTGCCTGTTCAAGGGGCTTGCACTGCGCGATCCATTGCTCGCACGTGCTCTGACGCAGGCGAAGGCCAAGAGCATGAATGCCCACGACGCGTCGCAGAGCGTCGTGTACAATGCGCAGACATCGAGAGTCGTTGGTGTCTGCTAGCAGAACGCTGTTGGCGCTGTCAGAATCAGCTGGCACACGTCCATAGGTTGACCATTCGAGATCGAAGAACTTTGCGCTGTTGTACTCTATGGGCTCGCAAAACGGCTCGGCGCTTCCAAGAAGAATCTCCGCCAGATGCTCCCCGTGCATACGTCCGGCATACCAGGTCTGCCGCACGCCCCATGGAAGCTGCGCACAATCGCCGACGGCGTAGATGATGGATTCTCGCTTTCGCGGGAATGACTTCGCACAGCTCGTCCGGAACCATTCATCAACAACGATACCATCGTCAACCGTGACGCCTGCATCCTTTGCGAGCTGAGTTCGCGGTACAACTCCAGTTGCCACAACCACAACGTCGGCCGGGATCACCGATCCGTCGCTGAGAGTCACGTGGTCAACCCGACCATCACCATCTTTATCATTGACAGAGCTGACCGTTGACGAGACCCGCACATCGATGCCGTGCTGTTGCAGATGCCTCGTGACGAGTTGCGATTCAAAACGAGGGAGGATGTTTCCGTAGAACCCATGCTCTCTGACGACACATGTGATGCTGCTCCCTGCGCGCGCATGCATGTGCGTGGCCATGATCTCGGCAGCTTCCGCACCGATGAGTCCACCACCGATCACCACGCCATGGTGAGCCCCCTTCAAGGAGTCATCCAGCGCGGCAACGTCCTGCAATTGGGTGTAGGTGTGAACGCCATGCAGAGATGTGTTGATTCCGGTTGGAACATTCGGCCTTGACCCTGTTGCAAGGACAATCACGTCGGCCGCAAGCACAGTACCGTTGCTGAGGTGCACCTGCTTGGCCTCTGCATCAATTCGCTCTACATGTCCCGTCACTCGACTGATGCCCAGCGCATCCCAGGACTCGTCGGGAAAGGACTTCACATGCTCCATCCTCAGCTGTCCGGTTGAGAGATACATCATTGCCGGACGCGAGAAATGATAAGGGGCTTCATCGGAGATGAGAGTCACCATGAGCTCATCGCCGCGCCCACGCTCTCGAAGCCTGCGGGCAAGCGTTGCTCCGGCGATGCCGTTACCGATGATGAGGATGTGCATGGGAGGTGAAACTACCAACCCTGACGGTAGCCCTCATCATGCTGGACCGGCCATACCTTGGTTCCGTGGGTGCTGGTCCAGCTGCTTGAAAAGGAGATGTGTGAAATCTCATTGCTACTTACATCGAGTTGTCGCTCCGCCTCATCGGCGGCCGCGCGCGGTGAAACCTCATAGATGACCGCCACATCTAGTGTACCGCGCGTGAATGACGCGAAACAGAGCTTCTCGTTGCGCAGGATGCGGCTAAGCGAAACAACTCGCTTCTCATTTGGCTGGGAGAACATTCTATCGATCTGCCACGAACCACCCTCCTCGCATGTCAGATACT
>VERF01000063.1 GCA_018882895.1 Candidatus Kapaibacterium sp. | reverse complement strand
TCCGCCCTGAAGATACTCTTGGACGATCGCATAACGCTCCTCATCTGTAAATGCACGCAGATGGCGTTTCTGAAATGTTGACATCAAAATGCTCCCAGAATCTGTCAACCTATTTCAGGAAAAGACATCCATACGCCGGGGGGATGACGGCCCATAATGGTTTCGCACAACGCCTAACACGCCCTGCTGCAGCTCAGCCCACGGCTTCAGCCGTGGGACGCGTGAGATCGTTATTGCGCATGGATTCCCGCCTTCGCGGGAATGACGATGTCGCGCATGGATTCCCGCATCCGCGGGAATGACGATCGTCATCCCGGCGCAGGCCGGGATCCATACGCCGGGGGCGACGGCACATCATGGTTTCGCACAACGCCTAACACGCCCTGCTGCAGCTCAGCCCACGGCTTCAGCCGTGGGACGCGTGATCGTCATTGCGCATGGATTCCCGCATCCGCGGGAATGACGGTGTTGCGCATGGGCCCCGGCCTGCGCCGGGGCGACGATCGTCATCCCGGCGTAGGCCGGGATCCATGCGCCGGGGGCGACGTGCCTTCGCGGGAATGACGGTGTTGCGCATGGGCCCCGGCCTGCGCCGGGGCGACGAACCCGTCATCCCGGCGTAGGCCGGGATCCATACGCCGGGGCCCGTGCATCCGCGGGGATGACGTTGCGTGCCTAGTACCTGGTGGCTTTCTTCAACACTGCCAACAGATTGTATGCTCGACCCCTATCGCCCCAGATGACTTCGGCAAGGGGCTCGGAGTCGCGCAGGCGGTTCGCGCCGGGGAGTTTGGTGAGGTACTCGGTCAGGAGGCTTTCGGTGGGCATATGGTATGACGTGCGCCATGGGAGCACGTCGCGCAGGGATGCCGAGACACGCTGGATCTCGCTAACGGGCGTGGTTGGCCAGCTGACCTCGACGTCGGGATGGATGGGCATGGACTCGAGAGGAAAGCCCCCTGCCGGAGAGGGTGTGCTGACGTAGCGTGACGTGATGAGAAGCTCGGTGCCGCTTGTTAGAACGTGACGTTGCTCGTCGGCCGTGCGGCCGGAAGTGGTGGTGCCAAGCAAACGGGCATATCCGTTGCGCTGCATCGCTCCGGCAAAGGCCTCGGCTGCATCCGACGTGCTGCCATCGATCATGATGAACAGGTTTGTTCTGCGAAACTCTCCGTCGGCATCGGCCACGTAGGTCTTCTGGTGCACTCCGTTGCGGTAGATGCTCAGCAACGTGTCGCCCCGACGTGCAAAGAGCTCCATGAGGCGCGCTGCTACCGCTGGCGTGCTGCCGCGCGCTCCCCGCACGTCCAGCACCACCGCATCGAGGTGCTCGTTGTCCGCCTCGTTGAGCTCGCTGATCAGTTTGAAGACGCTCGACTTGCCATCGCCCAGCACGCGAAGATCAATGTACCGTAAGCCCCCTTCCGTCAGGCTAGGTAGCTCGGGAAATTCAAACTCGCCGAACGTAAGGTGCAGGGGGAACTGACGCTGCCCCCTCCGCACGTCTACGGTGAGGCGCTTGGCGTGCCTCGTCAGAGCTTGGAGTTGCTCCCAAGCACGATCATGATCGGCCACAAGGGGCCTGCCGCCCGCATTCACCAGCCGGTCGCCGATGCAGATGCCGGCCATGTAGGCAGGTGTGCCCGGACGCAGACCGGTGACGACGAGCATGCCTCGCTGGACTGATAGGACAACGCCGATGTGGTTCCATTGGGCGCTCCGGCGCACCCGCTTCAAGGCCGCATCCTGCGGTGTGATGATGCTGACCGACTGCTGCAGCTGATCGAAGGCACGCTCGAGTGGCTCGACGCGCACGATGCTCTCTACGTCCACCCCCGAATACGTCTTGCGCAGCATACGCCGCACCTCTGCCTCATCTGCCGGCGTGAACATGGTCGCCACCACCGTGTGATCAGCCGTGCACGCCCAGTATGCGGCCGGGATTTCTGGGCGCACACGGTCAAGCTCGCGGATGGCATGAAAGGGGCTACCCAGATCGCCCCATACCGTTTCGGCATAGCCCACGTAGCCGGCAGCATTGAGACTGTCGATCACCCGAGCATGCGGCGTGGCATAGGCGCTACGCAGCCTGAGCGCCTCCTGCGGGCGTGGCGTTCGACGTGCCTCTGCCGGCGCAAGGGGCAGGTTTGGTGGTACACCCAAACCGTCAACGTTCATGCGTCCGCCCGGATGAAAGGTCGACGTGGTAACACGCACCCCACCGATGTTCGACAAGGCCGCAGCCTTCTTTCCGATGACGCCTTCGATGGGCACGATGCTCTGCACACGCCCCTTGCCGAAGCTGCGCGTACCGACAATGATCGCATCACGATGCACGGCAAGCGCGCCGGCAAAGAGCTCGCTGGCAGAGGCCGACCCGCTGTCTTGCAATACCACGATGGCAATGCGCGGATCTGACCATGGTCCTCCAAAGAGTTCAACGCAGACGGTGGCCCACTCGGCGCCGCGACCCTTGAAGGACACCACAGTGTCACCCATGGCGAGGAACTGACACAGCAGCATCTCGGTCTCGTTGAGCGAGCCGCCGGGATTGTCGCGCACGTCGATCACGATAGTATCGATCTGATCAGGTTCAATCCCCTGCACCAGCTCCCTGAACATGCTCGACAAGCCCGAATCAAACTCCTTGATGTGTACGCCCAGCGTACGGCCAAGCACGCCAACGGTTACCGGCAGGATCATGATGTCATCGCGAAACGTCACAATGCGCAGGCACGTCTCGCCCCTTCGCACGTCGAGCAGCACCGACGTGCCAACGGCACCGCGGATGAGCATTGTGCTCTGGCGCTGATCCATGCCGATGATCGACGTGTCGTTGACGCCCTCGATGATGTCGCCCACCATAAGGCCACTGCGGTAGGCCGGCCCTGTTGAGCGCACGCCCTCCACCACATTGCCCTGGGGCGTTGCCGAGGCAATGATCCCGATGCGCCCGCGCACGATGCCGCGTCGATCATCCAGATACTGCTTCCATTGTTCCTTCGATACCAGCCGCGTCCACGGGTCGAGCAGACTGTCAAACGCCTTCCACGACCTCTCATCGGCACCCGCGGGCAGGGGGCGAAAGAACTGATTCATGATATACTGCTTCACAAGGGCGGTGTCGACCCCCGAAGCGGGCTTCTTCGCTGCCTGCCCCCTTTGAGCGGGAGTTTCACCCGCGATGACATGCACTCCAAAGGCAATCACCATTGCTACGATTCCTACGATCCGCCGCTTCATATCGCCTCCTGTCAGTTACCGATGTCTATTATCAAACACGTTGGCAACCTACATTTTGTTGTGGACGCCATGTGTCGCGGGACGGCTTCGCCGTGCGAGACGGCTGCGCCGTGCGAGACGCCTTCGGCGTGCGAGACGCCTTCGGCGTGCGAGACGCCTTCGGCGTGCGAGACCTGCGGTGCGAGACGCTGCGCGTGCGAGACGCTGCGCGTGCGGGACGCTGCGCGTGCGAGACGCTGCGCGTGCGAGACGCTTCGCGTGGGGGACGGCTTCGCCGTGCGAGACGCCTTCGGCGTGAGAGACGGCTGCGCCGTGCGAGACGCTTCGCGTGCGAGACGCTTCGGCGTGAGAGACGCTGCGCGTGCGAGACGCTGCGCGTGCGAGACGGCTGCGCCGTGCGAGACGGCTGCGCCGTGCGAGACGGCTGCGCCGTGCGAGACGCTGCGCGTGCGAGACGGCTGCGCCGTGCGAGACGCTGCGCGTGCGAGACGGCTGCGCCGTGCGAGACGGCTGCGCCGTGCGAGACGGCTGCGCCGTGCGAGACGTTCGCAAGACCAATTTGGAAGGAAGAAACCACGCCTAACACGCCCTGCTGCAGCTCAGCCCACGGCTTCAGCCGTGGGACGCGTGATCGTCCATTACGTACGGATTCCCGCGTGCGCGGGAATGACGATCGTCATCCCGGCGTAGGCCGGGATCCATACGCCGAGGCGACGTGCATTCGCGGGAATGACATTGTTCATAATCACGGCGCCGGACCCCGCACCCCGGGCCTTGGCCCGGGGTTGGAGATATTCGTCCATTGCGAATGCGCGACGGCACGTCATGGATTCGCACAACGTCTAACACGCCCTGCTGCAGCTCAGCCCACGGCTTCAGCCGTGGGACGCGTGATCGCATTGCACGATACGTTATAATTGCCCCGTTCACAGCGCCTTCAGTCTTGGAGCCTTGATCATGCCATATCTCATCCTGCTGGCGAGTCTATTTCTTCCGGCTGTATGCTCTGCGCAGGAGCTTCCGCCGAAGCAAGCATATCCATTCTCTGTGAAGCAGATCCATAGTGGACATAGCCTGACTGATCCGCTGTTCTATCCTCACTGGCCCGGACAGTACGTTAACCTGATGGGTCAGGTTCTGCAGCAACCGGCATGGCAGATCATGGACAAATCCATCGGCAAATCAACAACGCCCGGTTCGTCACTGAGCGCCCGCTGGAGCACCCCTCCTGGATTTGGCGCCCCTGATGCACGTAACGGCATTGCTAACTGGGAGCTTTTGTCGATCACCGAACGAGTTCCACTTCTCTACGAAGGCGGCAGCACGCAAGCTTGGTACATCCAGGGCATTCAGGATCAACGAAATGCTCTGTCGCAGTTCGTCAACAACGCGTGGACGAATGGCAATGCTGGTAAGGGGGCTCCCACACTCCTCTGGACGACGTGGGTGAGCATCGACGGATCGAATGGTGACTTCCGTCAGATGCTCGACGTACAGGGTCTGGAGTGGGAGCGCATGCAGGACCATGCTAATGATCGCCGTCCAGCCGGTGCACCGCCGGTGTATATGATCCCCGGACATAAGATGATGGCCAGGCTCTTTGACGATATCAAGAAAGGCTTGGTACCAGGCATCACTGCTATCGAACAGTTCTTCAGCGACGCGATCCACACCAACGAACGCGGTGCGTACGCCATCGCCATGATCCACTATGCCTGTATCTACAACCGCAGCCCAGTCGGTTTGCCGAACATTCTCATCCCCAACGCACCTGCCGGAACGCCACTCCCCTCTCCGGAACTTGCCGCCTACCTGCAGAAGATGGTCTGGGAAGTGGTCACGAGCTATGATCGTACTGGCGTGACATCAACGACAAGCGTCGATGAATCGGCGGAGACAAACCATATCACCGTAAGCCCCAATCCCGCTGATGGTGTGATCACCGTTCAGCTTCCGACGTCCTACGAACTCGCATCCGAGATCATCGTGCGCGACATCAACGGGTCGATCGTTCTCAAGGCACCACTCGGCCCCCTAACAAACACTACCACCATCAACGTCAACGAACTTCCTCGCGGCATGTACAGCGTCTGGGGCCATCCCAACTGCAGAGCATACGGCGTGCCGGTGCTGTTGAAGTAGACGGCTGCGGCAATCATGCCTCCATAAGCATTTTCATCAGATTGGGAAGCCCGGCTCCTTGGTGATAGACGTCACGGCCTATATCAGTGCATGTCCCCTTTAGGAGGGCTTTGACCTCGTCTGGACGACCGATGTACTCGCGTCGTACGGACAAGAATGCCGCAATCAGACCGGAAACGTGGGGTGCGGCCATACTGGTTCCGCTCTGCTCTGAGTACGCGTCTCTTGCCGATGTGAACGCTGCATGGCAGGATGTGATTCGTTCCCCCGGCGCTACGACGTCGGGCTTGATTCGTCCATCAAGCGTTGGTCCTCGTGACGAGAAGCTTGATACCCCGTAGAGACGTGGCTTTTCAGCATGAACGGAACCGACAACGATAGAGTCCTCGAGATTAGCAGGATCGCCGATTGACATGCTTGTGTTTACATCGATCGAGCCGTCGTCCGTCATCAGAGGCGTCTGGCCCTCGTTACCGGCAGCAGTGCACACGACAACGCCAGAACGCCACAAATGGCGCAACTCACGACAGATCGGAGAGTGCCCACAGCCAAAGACGGTGGCATCAAACGATCCGCCGAGACTGAGGTTTACACCGTGGATCTTGATCTCGGACGCACCACGGTTCGACTGTGCGATATGGTCTAGTGCCTTGATGATCCATGCATCCTCACCCGTTCCCTCGTCGTCCAGCACCTTGTAGACAACAAGCTTTGCCATGGGGGCAATGCCAACATGGCCGACGTTGCCGCCCTGCTCGCCAGCGATGATACCCGATACGTGAGTTCCGTGGCCCTCAACATCTCTGTCGGTGGCAAGTCGCTGAGGAGCTCCGTGCCTCCTGCAGTCCCAAACTTCGATGATCGTATTGTGCGTGCGAAAATGCGGGTGCTTTGTATTGATCCCGGTATCGAGAACAGCCCAAGTGATGTTGTGACCCCGTGCTTCATAGCTCTGACGGGCTGCGTCGACATGGATGGTCTTGGCTGATCGGGTGATAAGCTTTCGCTTTGCTGAGCTTTTCCAAATCGTGTGGATCCCTATCTCGCCGTGCTTGGAAGCGAGTACGGTAATCTCACTTGGCGTCAGTTGTGCAGCAACGTAGCGCTCCAGGGGATCAATTTTAGCCTCGGCTGCGTTCTCGTCACCCACAACTGCTTTCACTTCTGATACAATGTGGGCAATACGCTGCGAGCTTGTTTGTACTTCGGGGCTGCCGGAGGAACCTCTGGTGGTCGTGCGTCTGTCTGGCTCTGCGCTAATGTCACGGGCCTCGATAAGCACCGACTGACGACTCGGCGATGCCATTGATTGTGCAACATCGCGCGCAACGACGAAGTGCGACCTTGTATCGAACCGAACACTGTCGTGAACCACGGTGCGAACTCGCGGATGAGCCAGATAGCCCACCGCAGAGTGTGGGTCGAAGTCAGCATTGATCCGTGTTTTATCATTGAACATCACGTGATCCGTGATGAAGCCAAGAGGGGAGTACTCGTCGCCGAGGGTCTTATCGAAGGCGACCACGTCGAGTGGGTCGGCGAAGTTGTACCAACGCTTGACGCAACTCGGCACCTGAAGCGATGCTCCGGATTGTAGGAAGTCCTGCACTTCCTGAATACCAAGAGGGGAACCGATCGTGACTAGAGTATCGACGACGACATTTGACGTTCGTGCTAGTGATGATAGCACCTCGTAGGCAACGACGGATCCCTGACTATGAGCGATCAATGTGATCGGCTTTCCATCCGTGGGAAGAACATCTCGGAGTCGCTGCTGGATGGCCTCACGCATCTTTGGCCGAAAGAAGTAGGCCGCTGTGTCGTGAACAAAGTTTTCGAGAAAGAGCTTGGCAATGGGCCGGCGAAAGAATCCGGGGAACGGTAGAACGCGTTTACCAAAGGCGCCTCCGGTCCCTCTGTCGCGCACGGCGACCTCCCGAGACGAGCGCAGGGCCTGCATGAATTCTATCGCCATCTCCTTCTGCTTACTCTTCAACTTCCATGTTTCGAGAGATTCAGTCTCAGCATGGCCTCTATCAACAGCCTTCAAGCTCATCCGACCTCGATCCTCGATACTGACTGGCTCATGCAGAAGGTCTGCCCAATACGCCATCGCAGATTGGCGCGCCATACCGGTTCCGAAGAGGGCACCATCCCACATTGAGCGCAGGAAATCCCGTTCGGGTTTTGGCCCAATTCCATGAATGTAGATGATGCGATGTTGCGGTTTATCGATGGTATTTCGCTGAACTGGTCTTTTTGAAGCCAAGGTAATTCTCCGTTGTGAAGGTGATAAAAGGCTGATCAAACATCCTTGTTGTCGGTTATGTCAGTTGTACCATTGGTCACGTTGTCACCTCGCTGTTCATTCTTCGTCGACCGAAGCAGCTGCTCGAATATCTCCTCCAGTTTATCGGACGCTATACGACTGAACATACCGGCAAGGCCGGCAATAGCGACCAATTGATAAGGGTTGCTACCATTGAAGCCCTGCGTTGGCGTCGAAATACCACCCCAGATCACGGATACAATCAGGAAGGCCACGCCGGCTCCGATCAGCGGACGGACCAAGTACCATAGTGTCCAGCTGCGCAGGAATCTCCGGTTCCCCACGAACGTGGCCATTGATGTCAGTACGTGTATGCAGGATCCTATTACGCCAGCAAAGATGATCAGCCAAACCGCTCGTTGCTCGGCAGTTGCTACCCAGCCTATCCATACGCCGGAGATGCCGCTGTGTGCTGGCGATTCCTTCCACTGTGTGATCGTAAGCTGCTCATTGTCCTGCGCAACAGTCTTTGTAATGACTGTCGGCCACAAAGCAATGACCTCCTGAATGCTGACGACCATCAGCACACTGAATACAATCGAAAGAAACACTATTCGAGCAGTGCCTGCAGGGTGCTCCCCCGGCACCGGCATTGTGGGATTCTTCTCAGTCATACAACTCCTCTTGGGTAATGGTGTGTTGAAGTCTACGGCACGTCATTTCAGAATCGTATCAAAACCATTCCTGATGTCGTCTAAGAATTCTTCCATTCCGCCATTGTGATACGTTATTTCTGTGTCATCACTCTGAAGAAATATCCTGTAGCGAGCCTCGACCTCAGGGGCATTGCCATCCCTGCCTTGCGAAACATCATATACATGGACTTTGCGTTTTCCCTTCAGACCGGAAATGGACATACGTGCTCGTGCAATCATTGAACGTATGGCAACATCTTCGGCTGGAAGAGAATAGCCAACAAATATCCAAACACCCGATGTTCGCAAAGCCTCTTGCGCAGACCGCCATATCTCGCGCAACGCCGTTGCGCGTACATCTCGGACGTACGAAGGCGAAATGATAAGAGGTCGCAGCGGCGCATGGCCGCAGTGACAATCGTTCAACTCAGATACTCCGTAGGTATTACCGACATACTTCGTGAGGTTTTCATCGACGCTTGCTATGTAGATGTTCTCACATGCCGGACACATGAGCCAATTCAACGATCCATGTAGTTTATACAAACGTTTCGGTGCTTCCGCATTGCGCGATATGAGTCTACCTTTAATTCCGAACCGCAGCCGAAACGACGTACCCAGATCTGCACTCGCTCGTTGATCTTCCTTGAATTCGGATTGTACATCATACATCACACGATCCATGATGGTATCGTAGTTCGTTGAAATCAGCGTGAATTCGTGCTGATCCTTCTCAGTCCAGGCCTTCACATTCCTTTTCATGTCAGTGAGCGTTGATTTAATACGGGCTTCCTTCTGAGGTCTGTCTATGATCTTCATTATGCAATGCTCAAGTGCGCGCCGAACCTCGTGCATATCGAAGACTGACCCATCATTAAGATCGAAGGGAAGATTCGTGTCCGTTGCAATCGCATAATCAACGATGGACAAGATATCTGTGATTGACGGGCGCTCAGTTGTGTGGCTTTTGATTGCCGGGAAGGTCCTCAGCAGAAACTTCCGGAGCAACTCTCGCAAAGGCTCTTCATAGACATCCTTGATACCACGTAGCAGAGTGCCGCTACTAGAGGCAAGAACATCATCTACAATTTGGTGAGCTATTGCATTCGCAGTAGGAACACCGAAGTACCTGCTTGCACCAGCGCCAACGAAAAGCGTGATTGTTGTTGGTGACATCAGAATCATCCTCGTGAATGCTATGGCTTGTTATCATTCACCGGACGTTGAGACGCCCGACTGCACGACGTGAATGTACTGTCCGATTCTGCTCAATGCGCCGCCTGTACCGCGGCCAAGCGCTGGTTGCTGATGCCCACACAAATAGGCGTGGCTCCCGCTTCAGGGATATAGCGCCTTTGGAAGTTCGAAGTGAGGTCCATCTATGAAGGCCTTCTTGTTCTGCCTTCGGCGCCGACCAATGTAATCGCTCACGAGGTCATCGATCGGGTCCGTTGATGCCGTGAAATCGATATCCCATGCTCCTCCCCATCGTATCGGCACGTTAAGCTCTACTGCAGCCGTGCGAACCGCCTCTGCAATGGCATAGATCGGCGGCCATTCCCATCGAAGCTTGCCATTGATATATGGCACAAGATCAACAGCATGCCCCGTCAGGTGACGCGAGGCAAGTGTAGTGGACGCCCCGCGAGCAACGTATTCGCGTTGCTCTTCAATCGTACGCAGGCCGTCATGAACGGTGAAGTCCTGCGTGGTGAGCTCAATTGCTCGCTTAACCACCTTCACAAGGTCAGGATGAACTCCCTTGAGCTCACGAAGCGAGCCCGCTCCCAGAACATACTTTGGCATTTCTGCCTCCGGATTGATGATGAAAAGTTAGAATACCTAGTCTCCCGGAGTTACTCCCCGAGGAGTGCTTTGATGTCCAAAAACAGACCGCATTTCTGCCGACAGGAGCGCTTCGCGTGCAGCCAACCAGCGGTGGAGGTTAGGTCCGTAGGCCGAGAGGATCTTATCGCCTATGGGGTAGATCTGACCCCAGTGGGCGGTGACTGGTATGTCCGAGGCAAAGAGCCTGGCGTAAGCGGCATCATAAAAGTGTTGAGTGTTTGCGTTCTTGACGCCGGGCAGTTCGATCGTACATGTCACAGGGAACTGTGTGAATGCCAGCAGGGCCGATGAAGCCTTGACGAATCTACATGCGATGATGCCGGCGTACTTCTTTATCTCTGGACACGACATCAGGAGTTCCACAGCGTCGACGCTACGGTCGTATGGTACGCCGATCTCCGCACTCAGCGCTGAACCACGCACGGTCGGTGCGGTGAATGTTCCGTACGGTGTGGCAACCACCGGCCCCCTATCGCCAAAGGTCAGGTTTAGGAGGGTGCTTGTGGCAGTCCCGGCTGACGAAGGAAGAGCCGCCGTGAGCCCGCCAATGACACTTAGTAGATCGTCTCCCGGCGCAGAAGTGTCCACAGGCTCCGGTGCAGAGAGCCGACGGTTGGTATCCCAGCGTTCCATGATCGTCAGATAGGCATTGGCAGGATCATGCGGGTTAAGCACCACCTCCACATGCCAGATCTTGTCAGCATGCACCGGCAGGGACGGCACGATCATCGGCACCAGGTCCACGTCAAGCGTCGTCATGAGCGCCTTCACAAGTCCGTCATACGGCACCACTCGACGCCATGATTCGAGATGGTAAATGGGCTCGGCATTGATGATGTAGCCCATGACGAAGCCCATGGACCCGAAGGAAACCAGTGCTGCATTGAACTGATCGTCATCGCGTACGATTCTTGCTCCGAGTCGACGAGCCAAACTCTGCGACGCCACCGGATCCGATGCACGCTCCAGCAAAATGCTGTCAGTGGCGGGGTTGGATCCGGTTATCAGATGAATCCCAACAACGCATTCCTGGATGGCCCCATAAGTAAACGCCGATCCATGCGTTCCGGTGGACACGGCACCGGCAATGGTCTGCCCGTTGCTTGCACCGCTTGTGGGCAAAGTAAGATTCCGCTTCTCAAGACGCGAGTACACCTCACCAACCGACGAGCCGCACTGCATGTAGTGGATTCGCTTGACGTCATGATTCGTAGGGGCATCCAAAAATCCCATGGCCAGCGGAAACCACAGATTCAGATTTCGAGTGCCGAGCATGATGTCCTTGCTTGTGGCAACTTCGCTGAGAGACCATGCACCCCCTACCGACCGGATGGTCTTGCCACGTGCAGCAGCATCGGCGATAATGGAGCAAACGTATGACGTCGTGGCACGAACGTCTTCCGGTATGCGCGTACTTCGCGGAGGCATCGGATTCCACAGCTCATGGTATTCACCTACCGTGAGCTTTACATTCTCATGAAGGTTCTGCCAGCGAAGGTTCGCCGTGCGATTCGAGGAGGCTTGTCGACTCATTGCGGCTCCGGATTGACTTCGCACGGCTTGGCACACGTATACTCGATGGTCAGGGGGCAGACAAAACCCAGTGTTGCAACAGTGATCAACGCATACCCAAGATTCGTTGACGTCCTAACATCCTGCAACGCCTGCGACCTACACTCAGGCGCAACCACTCGCGGTTGCACCAGTCCCCATGCATACACCCACACCGTAGTGCTCTTCGGATTCGCGTCCCTCTGCGCCTCCGGATTGGCTACCGTCCGCACATTGTAGCAAGACGTGATGCAGAAGCACATGAGCATCAGTACGATAAACTTCTTCATGATGACTCCCCGTGATACGACACAATTCTAAAATATGTAACGATACACACAATGACGGCTTCGCCGTGCGAGACGGCTGCGCCGTGCGAGACGCTGCGCGTGTGAGACGGCTGCGCCGTGCGTGACGGCTGCGCCGTGCGAGACGTTCGCAAGACCAATTTGGAAGGAAGAAACCACGCCTAACACGCCATGCTGCAGCTCAGCCCACGGCTTCAGCCGTGGGACGTGTGATCGTCATTGCGCATGGATTCCCGCATGCGCGGGAATGACGGTGTTGCGCATGGATCCCCGCGTTCGCGGGAATGACGATTATGCGCATGGGCCCCGGCCTGCGCCGTGCGCCCGTCATCCCGGCGTAGGCCGGGATCCATACGTCGGGGGCGACGTGCATTCGCGGGAATGACATTGTGTAGCTTCCTAAAATCGGTTGACACTTTTTAGTGTTATTCCTGCCATTGGTAGACAGGGGTTGATTGTTCCTGTTTGGGGTTGTCAGACGGTTTGTGAATCAGCGTGAGAACAGGTCATTGGTTCT
>VERF01000015.1 GCA_018882895.1 Candidatus Kapaibacterium sp. | reverse complement strand
GGCTGCGTGAGGTCGACATCATAGAGCGACACAGCATCACTTGACATGTGTGTGGTGTAGATGCGGTATCCTTTTGCCCGTAGATGAGCATAGCACTCGGCAACTGTCTGATGCAGGTGCACGTCGACCCATTTGCGGGCACTCGCCGAGGATTTGCCGCCAAGCTCCGGAAAGGTTGTGCGCCCGTAGTATATGCCATGAGCTTCGGCAACGCCGACGGCGTCGCACGTGCGAATGACCGCGCTTACATTATGCGGGTCATGAACGTTCTCAAAGACCACCGTGAGGGACGTCTGACGTCGGCGTAGGACTTTTTCAAGTTTTGCCCTACGCTCAGGTGTGATGTTCTCGGGATTTGGCACGCTCGAGTCTATCTCGTCATGTGCAGTGGCGCTAGCCGACTGATCACTTATCGGCTTCACCCATCACCGGGTCGATCGAACCGATGATCGCCACCACGTCAGATACCATCGCCCCCTCGGCCATGTGCTTCAAGGCCTGCAGGTTCGATGATGACGGCGAGCGGATCTTGAGCTTCCACGGGTGCCCCGTTCCGTCACTGACGATGTAGAAGCCAAGCTCGCCCTTTGGCGACTCGATGACCGTGTACGTGTCGCCCTTTGGTGGCATGGTGCCGAAATTGATGATCATGAAGTCGTTGATCAGCTCTTCCATCTTGGTGTAGATGTTTGCCTTGCGCGACAAAACCGACTGCGGCTGATCTTCGTTCAGGACAGATGTTCGAGGCATGTTCTCGAGCTTATCCAGAACCTGGTGGCACAGCTTCATTGACTCCCAAACTTCGGCGTTACGGCACATATAGCGCGAATAGCAGTCGCCATCGTTGCGCGTGATAACGTCGAAGTCTACCTTGTCATAATACATGTACGGCTGGTCACGACGCAGGTCACGGGCAACGCCCGAACCGCGAAGCGTCGGTCCGGTCAGACCAAGGGCGATCGCCTTCTCAGCTGTGATGTGGCCGACTCCTGCCATACGGTCAACGAAAATGCGGTTGCGGTTGACAAGTCCCTCGACTTCCTTCATGCGCTCTGGAAGCTGATTCAGCCACAGACGAATGTCGCGCATGACGTCATCAGGAATATCGTTGGCAACCCCACCAATGCGCGCAAAACTTGTTGTGAAGCGTGCGCCGCAGATTCGTTCGAACAGATCGTACTGCTTTTCGCGTTCGGTAAACGTCCAGAGGAACACCGTCATAGCACCCACGTCCATCGACGTTGCGCCCATTGCCAGCAGGTGTGACGAGATCCGTGCAAGCTCGCTCACCAACATGCGGATCCAGATCGCACGCTCCGGCACATCGACAGCTGCGGCCTTTTCGATCGCCATGCAGATGCCGACGTTGTTCGAAAGGGGCGACAGGTAATCCAAACGGTCCGTGTGCGGGATGAATTCGTGATATGTGCAGCTTTCGGCGAGCTTCTCGAAACCGCGGTGCAGGTAGCCCAGCTCGGGAACGCACTTTGCCACGGTCTCACCATCGAGTCGCAGCAGCACTCGAAGCACGCCGTGAGTAGCCGGATGCTGGGGTCCCATGTTGAGAACCATGTCGTTCTCTAGCGGATCCTCGAACATGGCAACGGTGTCTTTGTCCTGCACTTCACGCAGGATCTTGGCCTGGCGGAGTGTCTCGACGCGTTCGATGGTGGCGGAGTTGGAGACGGGTATGGACATAGGTGTCGCTACGTGATGGTTGATCGACGTGATTCGGCCGAAAATACGGAAGGTCAGCGGATGATGGACATGATCCACGACCGGAGATCACGTTCGACCTCAGGTGTTGGCCAGTGTCCGCCGTCGAATTCCTTGAACACCAAATCAAAGCCGGACGTTTCCAGGGCCGTGCGATAGGAACGTCCAACGCCTACCGGCACGATCGAATCACTGCGGCCATGGGCCACAAAGACCGGCGGCCGCGGCGGCGCTACGGACACGAATCGCGTCTGAACATTCCACTGCGGATAGACCGACGCGCAGATCGTGGCCACACCGGCAAGCCGGCCCGGTATCAGCGTCAGGAGCGCATGGGCAAAGAAGCCCCCTTGAGAAAATCCTACGACCAGTGCTCCTCTGGACGTATCCACCCGAAACTCGCCCATCGCGGCATCAAGCGCGTCGATGTACCACCGGGCCGTGAGCTGAATGGACTCATCACGAAGCGAATCCGGTGCAGCAATTGCGTCGGCCACGCCGGTATATGCCCCCTGCCGCTTATCGACCGTCTCGGGAACTCTCACGTAGGGGGCTTCGGGGCATACCACGATCACACTGTCGAGCCCGAGTTTGCCAAACCAACTCAGCAGCATCTGCGGCGAGTTACCATTTCCGTGCAGCAACAGCACAACCGGATAGCGACGGTCCGTCGAATCGTAGCCTCGTGGTAGAGAGACCTTGAACCGACCCATTCGCCGTTGCTCTATGTGACGCCAGGTTCCGGTGGTATCAATGCTGATCACCGCAGGCGGCGGCGTCTGCACGGGCGCCGGAACCTGCCTGTACCCTTTCGGCTGATTGGTCTGCGACGCGGCGGCAACGGGCCGTCCGATTCCCAGGAGCACTGCGAATAAGAATGCCCAAAACGACACGAGCGGCCAGTGGCCGCTCGGAGTGGAGTTCATTGTGGGCGAAGTGGGACTTGAACCCACACGTTCTTGCGAACACGGGCTTCTGAGACCCGCCTGTCTGCCAATTTCAGCACTCGCCCAGTTGTGTGCGGAGAGGGAGGGATTCGAACCCTCGATAGGATTGCTCCTATAACGGTTTTCGAGACCGTCCGATTCAACCACTCTCGCACCTCTCCCTTGTTGCGTGATCGTTGAGGGACGCGAAGATAAGACTGAATGCTGAATTACTGAATTACTGAATTACTGAATGACTGAATTACTGAAGGACGGAATCCATCGTAATTCTCGCGAAAGCGGGAATCCAAACGCAGTGCCGACGGCTTCTGACCGTTTGCACAGCGACAGCTACACTACCTTGCCTTCTTTGACAAGCTCCCGTCGGATGGCAGAATTGAGAAGTTCGCTTGTAAGGACTGATTCGTTAGAGGCAAGAAGTTCAATCGCACAGTAGTGCACAATGTTCATGATGGATGCACCGCTCAATTCGTATTGCTGGGCGACGTCAGAAAGACTTAGGGGTATGTCTAGGGTTACAGCTTTGGGAATGCTGCGTTGCCACAACTGCAGGCGCTCATCAGCTCCGGGCATGGGAAAGTGAATCACAGACTGGAAGCGCCTGACAAATGCCTCGTCTATGTTGTTGCGTTGGTTGGTCGCCAAGACTACCAGGCCGTTGTATGCTTCAATTCGCTGCAGAAGATAGGCGACTTCCTGATTGGCGTACTTATCGTGAGCATCCCGGACGTCAGTTCGCTTGCTAAAGAGCGCATCGGCCTCATCAAAAAACAGTATCCAGTTCTTGTTCTCAGCACGATCGAACAACCGCGAAAGGTTCTTCTCAGTTTCGCCGATATACTTACTCACTATGCGCGACAGATCGACGCGAAACACCTCACGATTGCTGTACTTACCCAGAAGCATCGCTGTAAGTGTCTTACCCGTTCCGGGAGGGCCGAAGAACAGGGCACGATATCCGGGCTTTACTCGTGCAGACATGCCCCATTGCCGCATGGCTGTTTCGTTATGCTCCATCCAATTGAGGACCTCCTGAATCTGCGATGATGTCGAAGCCCGCAGAACGAGGTCAGACCATTCCAAATCCGTTGTTACGTGCTCAGCCGGGAAATCACTTGAGAAGCGAGGGGGCGCAGCACGACCGAGGATCATGGTATCTACGATGTCCGGATTGACAAGCAGACGAGAATTCATATGCGACTCGCCATACTCAACATCTTGCAACCACAGTATGTGCATCTTTCGAAACCAGTGATCCGCCGAAAACAATTTCATTAACGAGGCACGATCGGAGAAGTCCCTGCCGCATACAACAAAGACTGCTGTCTGAGCTGTAGGCAAGATGAAACGAGACTGCCCTGTACGGATACCCCCAACAGCATTTGCGTCGCCGCCTTCAGGGTACATCCGGTGGATCACTTCATCTAGAAATTCTGGAATGAGATGAGGGATGAGCGCCAGTAGAAACACAGCCAGTTCCATGTGTGTAGGCGAGTACTCATCAACAAACCGGGATAGATAGCCATTATCTGCAGGTACCTCGAACGGATCGAACACGTCATCTCGAGTGCTATCTGCGTTGCCTTTCAGACGGCGCTCGATTGATTTGCGCAGCCAGTCGAATGCTCGGATAACATTCGGGTCGAGAGACTTTTCGGGAAATGACATCATATTTCAGACCCTGACAGTGCGCACCAAGAGATGCATTGGATTAGCAACTGACACTTTGAACTTCTCACCTGCATCATGCACCGATAACTCGCTCTTCCCATACTTCACTCTCATGTCCTTCAGCGTGGCACCACTGCTTCTGTTTTCACTTGCATTTAATGGCCAGAGATTGAACAACTCGTCTGGCCCCCCTAGTTGACGCTCGAGTACGTGATCACCGTCGAGTCCCTCCGATCTTGGCTTAAAGCCAAATGGAGCAAACACCCTGTTAATCTTGCCTCCACCCCCTGTGCTACCCTTCATCGTGTACAAAAGAATCTGGCCGACGTCAAGACTGGCGATGTCGCTTCTCAATCCTACACCAAGATCTGAATCACCCGTCATCGGGTCAATTTTCCTGATCGTACCATCCCAACTCGTTTCCTTCGATAAACCAGCGGTATTACTCAGGACATACTCCTTTGCATCATGCTTGTTGGACTTCTTGGATGCTTCTCGAAGGACGGTCTGATGAACCCTTACATCTGTTTTTGGACCAGTGTAGATAGGCTCATAGGCTGATGCTCGGCGTTTAGGATAATTGATCGGCATTGGATTTGTTGCGCTGCCGGGTCGGCCTTTGCCAGCAATCGCATCAATCAGTTTACCAACTTCGGCCATCTCCGACTGAAGCTCCATTTGTTCCTTCTCAACTGCAGCCTCATCGACCGGATTACTTGACCTCAAGGCTTCCAGTTTCTTCATGCGCAGCTCGACCTTCATGTTGGCCGCGACGACCAACTTCATACTCTCGTCCGGCGGATTGTACTGCACCACAAATTTCTCTGGGTATTCCGGCTTACTTCGCACAATGAACCTCGCCGCGGAACCCTCCCCTTCAAACATCAAATTGTGCGCTTCTCCGCCGGCATTGACGGGGACTTTCTTCTTCCACCACTGCAGCACGCTACCCACGGCGCGGCGCGCAGTCGCGCCGAGTCGTTTCAACATCTCACCAAGCCACGCAACGATTCGATCAAGCCCCCTATCAATGGGGGCACGGATACGCCGTACGATTCCGACAAGCCTCGCCGGGATACCTCCGAGGCCGATGAGACGGGCAAGAAACGATACAACTAGGACGAGTGTATTGGCAAGCGTTGTTTCAACACGCTGAGCGGCTACCTGGACCTGACCTGACGCGATAGCTGCGATGCTATCGACGAATGCTGCAACCGTAGCGGCTATCTGTGACAAACGCTCCACGACAAACATCACCGTGTTGTAAATGGCCATGATCGCCTGGATCACCGCTCCTGCTGGGTTGAACATGCTCACGATCTTGGTTACTGCGGCCTTCACTATCTCCGTGCTGACAAGCTCAACGACCTGGGCGATGAGCATTCCCCGAAGCTCATTGAGTTCTCCGCGTATCTGCTGCCACGCAGCTGCTGGACCATCCTTGACAAACGTCACGAGGATTCCTGCCGAGCGTTCCAGAACAACCAGGACCGGCTCTGGAATGATACGCACAAGTTTAGAGCGGATGTTCTGCCACGTCAAGCCCAGCACCGACAGCACCATTTTGATGATCTCGAACAGGTCAAATGACTTGGGGATGTAAACCCCCGCCTCTCCGAGTGGACCTGTGATCCAGCGAATCAATGCCGTCCGCAAATGGCTTGCGATGTTCAGGGCGAACATCTGGAAGCCCAGTCGCCCGGCTCGGACCAGGTTGCCGATAAATCCGACAGGGTTCTGAAGAATGCTCTGAAACGCGCCTGCCGCCCTGCGAATAAATGGCATCACACCCGGTGCAACTACAGAAAAGATGATCTCGAGAAGTTGAAGTATCGTCTCCCCGGCCCAGCTGAAAAAGCGGCTGGCCAGCCCCGTAAACACTGAAACAACACGGCTTACAACTCCGACGATCGAAAGCACCTCCTGCCATGTGATTGATTGAAGCATCTGCACGATTGTCGTTGGAACAGATAGCACCAGCGCTTGCAGATCGCCAATCGCTCTCTGGAACCACGTCCAAGCACGTTGGATCGCATTGCCCTTCTGTATGTTCTCCCAGATATCCTCGCGACCGATGAGCTTCATGAAGCCGCCAATGAGGGTTTCGGCTGACCTCGCAACGGGCTGTCCTGTGATTGGATCACGACCGAGAATGGCGCAGAGCAGATCATATCCTCGTGTATCCTTGACAAGTCCCGCGAGCGGCTTTAGGATTGCCTCCCGAGCCAGGTTCAAAAGCCCACTCACGAGTCCCTCACCAAAATTTATAATTCGTGTGATAGGATCGGTGAAGATTGCCTTCGCACGTTCCCACACACCACCAAGGTCGAGAATATCCGACCAGCTCAATGATGAAAGAAAACTGTTGATAGAACTTCGTATCTGGCTACCAATACTTCTAAAAGAAGCGAACTGGCCTTCAACCCACGTACCGGCCTTTTGGAAGATGCCATATTTATCGAGGGCTGAAGAAATCAATGTGCCCAGTGGAATCATCTCGAACATAGCGCGGATGATGTTAGCCGCACTACGATCAACCGCCGACATGTTAACGGGATTGATCCCGATGATGACCGTCAGCATCCTGAATCCGGGCAGCAACAGGGCTTTGTCAGCAAAATAGTCCAGTGCATCCCCTATGCCCCAACGCTGTATCGTAGGGGGCGAGGCGGT
Source organism: Candidatus Kapaibacterium sp. (assembly GCA_018882895.1). GTDB lineage: Bacteria > Bacteroidota > Ignavibacteria > Kapaibacteriales > Kapaibacteriaceae > UBA10438. The sequence continues at coordinate 39,310 of VERF01000015.1, read as the reverse complement.
CACTCCCGGCAGCGAAGAGCGTTGCACCGCCGCTCCCTGCTGGATAGTATGAGTTAGCTCGTGGGCCAACAGATGACGTCCACTGCTGGTTTCCGGTCTGTACTCACCGCGATTGAAGAAGATGTGATTGCCCGTGGCAAAGGCTCGAGCACTCAATCTGCTGCTAAGCCGAGCAGCCTCGGTATCGCTGTGGACACGCACATTCCCAAAGTCAGCCTGAAACCGCGATTCCATGAAGGTGCGCGTCTTGTCATCAAGACGAGATCCCCCGGACGTGCGACTGCGTATGTCGGAGACAATGCCGCTTGCTGGCGGCCCCTTGACCGAAGATGCACGTTGAATGGTCGGTGATGCGGAAGCTACGGAACGATGAATCACCGGTGTTTCAGATGACGGCATACGCATGACCCTGTCAGCCATGCGGTCAGCCTCCTGCTCATGCTTATCTCCCGGTTTACTGACGGCAAGCTTGGTTTGCACGCCGGCAAAAAATGACGTGCTGTGCTGGTCAGGAGGCCGCGAGGCCGTCTTGCTGACCGACTCCTTGTGCACTTTCATAGAGCCCACTCCAGATGCATCAAACGATCCATCCATGGGAGCTTTACGTGAGATAACCCCCACGGAAGGGACTCAAGTAAAACGTCGTAACTCTGCCTCTCAACTCGCACATACCAGTCCTGACCATACAGGTCCAAACGTCCGGGCCGCGTCAGAAATGCCCCTCTCAGTCCATCAGGCGAAGTTCCGCCAAGTGCACCCCAATGCACAATTGCCGCGTTCAAAAGATTGTCAGCCTCCTCGCGCTCTCGTTGCGAGATTGGCTCCTGATGTGGCATCACGTACTCGATCGGAAAACCGCAGAGTACCTTCGGAAATACAAGCTCATCCTCATCGGCTTCGTCGCTTCCCGTGGCCAACATGTGAAGCAGCACGATTGCACGCTCGGGCTTGAGAAGGCGATCCGGCTGAGCTGCACCCGTTGATTCGAAGAATGCTGGATAAAATGGATGCAGAAGGATGATCCCTGCGTTTTGCACGAGAAGACCCTCCGTGCCAATGACTTCCACGTCCGGCAGGGGGCGGGCGTCATCAGCCTGTGAACTCGGCGTCTTGTCTGCTATTGCGCTACCATCATCGATCGTTTGTATCCCAAGTAGTAGTCGTACCTGGGCCAGATCATCAGCCGCAAGCCGAGCGCCAGCTGCCGCCACTGCTTCGTGAATGACTCGCACCGCCCCAGCCGCAGATGATGAGCCATATGACGGTGCTACGGACCGATCGTTTAGGCGAATGCTACCCGAAGCGATATGCCCCATCAGTATGGTTGCCAATGCATCAACGAGATGCTGTAGCACTGAAGCTGATATCTGAACCTGCGACAATACGGCGATTAACTCCCGTGCGATTATTCCAAAATCTCCGGACGTGAGCGCAATCATTCGGAGCACCTCTGATGAGGTAAAGATTGCCAGAAAGCGCGCACGAGCCGATGGGAACTCCTGCAATGTCCTCAATAGAATCGCTGGGTCTGCCTCGGATGCTATATCAGAAGACTGAATGCTCCCTGACTGAGAATGAACCAGGCATTCAAGAAACTGATTGTGAAACATACCCGCGGATGACTTTGTGAACCACCACGGATATCGCCCATGAATCAAGAAGTAGATGCCAGCTCTGAATACTACCTGGTCTGGCCGAAGGTGCTGAATGTCCTCAGTGGCTTCGCTCGGCAATGCTACCAGCGATGAATGCGCGGTTGAGTTTATAGGAGAAGTCGATCCTGAAACAATGAGGCGAGAGATGGCAGCCTCCAACTGCTGGATTAGCAACTGCGAGACCTCTTCTAAGCTCGAACTGTTCACGCTCAAATCGATGCGTGGTATCACAAGCACATCTACCATCTGATCAAATGGATTCAGGGCCGCCGCCAAGGTGTCGGGAAGATGATCACGGCACCACTCGGACGCTTGATTCATGGCGGCGTGTCCTGTGCTATCGTGAGTCTCGTGGTCGACCTCGAGAGTGATCCGATGGATGTGATGCATTGTACTCGCGTCGGTACGGTGTTCTCAGAGTTAGCGTTGCTGCGGAGGATTTGCTGACCAGAACTCTTGATACCACCAACATCCCTTTGCGTCTGTCACAAGCACGTGTACGACGCCCGGGACCTTGGCTGGTATCTTGAATGTCTTCTCCTTCGAAAATGACGGCTCGAGACCCATGAAGGCCCATTGATAGGACAAGGAGTTGGGATCGAGTGTTTGCGGAACCTGCAACTGAATAATCAGATCTTTATCAGCCGATTTTGATGTAACCTTGAAGCCACTCAGACGGCACTCTTCGGAAAGAGAAACGGACTTACACTTATCCAATCTACTGCCACCAAACTTCGGGATGTCCACAAGTGGCGCGCTTGGTTGAGCAGAAGCACCATTGCGTAAGGCCACGCCAGCATTGTGATACGCGCGTACTATGGCAAAACCACTCGGTATTCCGCTCCAAGGTGTGCTGTATGCCGTGGCCAGCGTGAAGGAGTGACACTCATATCGCTCAATGAGAATTGTAGGGGTTTCGCCCGGCTCAAAACTGATGCCGAAACTATCAGGGCCAAGAGTTTTTGTCACGGCTTCAGTTATCGCTGCGCAAAGTCTCTTCATTTTGTCGTCGTAATCTGCACTTGTTACTCCGCTGTTACCGATAACAGATCCGACTATCTCGTCAAGCGGAAGTCGCTGTGTTCCGCTGTCAGTAACTAACTCCAACTGATTTCCCTTGATCGGCGTGTAGATCATAGTGCCCTTAGGTCTGGGAATCCATAACGGACAGCGATCCCGCACAGCAAGACCCTTGCAGGGCTTGTCACAAGGCTGCTCGATCGTCTTCGTGATCTTCACCTCTTGTTTGCATCCCTTGGAATCCGATATCGTGATTGTTACCATCGATCCGCTTTTGATGGGTCCGACTTCAACAGCACCATCCTTTATCGTAGCGGCAACGTCACTATCGACCTCAATTGAATACGGACCAATGCCCCCCACCACCGAGAAAGAAGCACGGTACGTGCTTGCTCTGGCGGCAACCGCATACTTGACCTCAGATATGGTAAGTGGCTCTGGGATGTCAATCGAGATAGCACTGGACTTCATCCCAGTGCCATCGACGACGACAAGTGTGTGCTTTCCGGGCATGAGAAAGAACTGAGCAGGATGATCAGTTGACTTGCCATCCAGCTCCATTTTGTAAGGCTCCGTGCCGTTGCGGACCGTAACCTCAATTTGTGCACCCTTCTCGGTCGTGCAGCCAACGCTTACCGAAGCCTCAATCGACTTCGGCACGACAGAGGGGTCCGCATGAACGACAAACTGAATAGGTGTACAATCGGAGCAGCAACGATACGGAAGGTAGAAATCGGCAACCACGGTTCCGTCTTTGATATCCACAGGAGCATTATTCGTCCCGGCGTTATGATATACCAGAACGAATGTTCCGCCTACCGGGACGCCGGCACCATGAACCAACGATGGATGCTTACTCTGATAGTATTCAAGCGTGCGCATCCTGGCGATCTCCGCAACACGCGCTTCAAACCGATCGCGAAGATCCTTCAGAGCCTTCATCTTACAGTCAGTTACAAGGGACAGAAGCTGATCATTGAGCTTCTTCCATTCGGGTTCCTTTGCATCACCGGACTCGTGCAACCGGATGAGTTCCTCGCTCGTCCTATTAAGATTACTGTGCGCGTCTGCTACAGCTTGATAATCCATGGCTGCAAGATCAGGAGGCATAGTCTTTGCCAGCATCTCAATGCGACTCATGCCCAGCAGGTGAGCATTCACAATAGTGCTTGCACCAAGAACCTGTATTCCCTCACAGTCTGACTTCTCCGCTGTCCTCAATTGGTAGAGCTCATGCACAGTGCCATTATCATGCTTGGTTGCTATATGAGCTCCAGTATCTAGAGCTTTTTTGGCGTAAGATTCCTTCGCAATGATCGCTTCGATCTCCGGTGAGGACAACTTTCCAATGTTTTGCTTTGCAGTCTTGGCAATACAGAGCAACTCTGTACGAAGCACACTATAAAGAGCATCGAGGTCCCGCAGTTGACACTGATGCTCGCCAATATCTGCCTTGGACGGGCTTTCTGCTTCGCCGGTATGCACGGCCACTACATCAAAGCCCAGTCCATGTTGCTTCTGCAGTTGGGTCAATTCCTCGAGCGCTTTCTTGTAATGGTGACCGATGTGGCCTTCAATTCGGTAGAAGTCATAGGGCTCGAGATCATACTCCAGGGGTGCCTTTACGAATGCCGGCTTGGATTCATCACCCTGATAGTGATAGCCAAGGTTGTTGTCCGCCTCGCCGCGCATTGTTCGATGGGCGTTCCAGAGCGTATGGAGCTCAGGATTCGAGGCGTGAGAATAGTAAAATGGTATCGCTCGTTCAGATAAACTCGCCTTCCCTGCGGACGAAGGTGTAACACGAATGTTACGATGTTTATTCGGCTCTACGTACCTAGTAATTAGTGCCACCAGCCTACGATACAACAGACGTATGACCGCGCGGCTTTCATCGCATCGATGACAGCTTGTCGCTGCAGGAGTCCAGGCATGGCGAACACCTGCTCCAATGACCACGTGCCGTGGGAACGACCGGGCATCAGGCATGCACCCACATTCATTCACCGAGCCATAAGCTCTCAACTCTTCGTAGCTCCGGATAATATCATGCAGGTGGTCGACGCTGTATTGGATGAACATTGGATCAATGCCGGCCATTTTCACGGACAACGTTGAAACATCAATATCACTCGGCATAAGAAAGGGCTTAAATCCGCTGTACACCTTCTTCAATGCACCGAGGATAAGCTTTGAGAATTCCTTTTGCGATGATTGTTCGTACATGCTTGAGAAATACTTTCGGACATCGACGGTCGTTTTCGTATTCTCATTCCGTAGTCGGCACGTCGAAAGCCGTATCTCCGGCAGCGTCTCTCGATCGGTTCTTGACTTGTCCGCATCAGCCTCTGTCTTTCCGTAAAGTTTACCTTTATGATTCTGTGGGACAAGGAGACGGCGAATCGACATCGTCACGTCGCTACCACGGTCGTCACAGTTGTTTGGGCTGCAGTCTGAGAGATTCGTTGTCGACAACTCAACATAGAGGACAAGAAGATTGTTAGTGAGCATGCCACTTGCCAGTGCTATGTCAGTATCTCTTGGATTACCGGACACGAGCTCATAAATCGAGATCTGAGAACCATCGGACATAAAGTTCTCATAGGCGTCACTAGACTCTAGAGTGAACGGTCGGTAATGGGTATATGTGACATCATGCGGCTCCACGATCAAATAGCCTTCGGAAGTGACCGCACAGCCCCTTTCCACTGTGATCGTAGTGACGCCGCCGACAGTTTGACTTTTTTCTTTCAATCCGCAGACGATTCCCCTGCCGATGAGGTTGGCCCTGGTCAAGCGTTCCTGCTCGCCGAGATATTCGACAACCGTGTTCAGCTGATTGTGCGTCAGAACCTGATTCGGCTCGAAGCGTGGGTAGGTGAATGTTTTCTGATCCATGGTTGACTCAGGATTTTGGTTTGCGTTGCCGTTTACGAGGTTGTGTGATTGCTTCTGCTGGAACTTCTTCGATCGGGATGAGTCGCACATTCTGTCCCGCTCCGGGAGTGAGCGATCCAAGACTCGTTCGATTCAGGCGTACAGGGTTGATGTCTGATCCATCCTGACAGTCATGCAAAGTGGTCTTGGGATATACGTTCGTTAGAGACTCAAGAAGGCGAACAAGAACCGTGAGGCGATATGAAACAGTGATGAGTTGACTGTATTCCGCGCGTAGGAAAGCTAGGACCCGCTTCCTGAGTCTTCGGTCAAGCTTCCCAGAACATTGGGCTACATCCTTGGAGTCCCATGATATCTCAAATTCAGGGAGCAGTATGCTGTCATCAATCCCCTCTTGCTTCATTATCAGATCGTCCATCCACAGCCGGAACTGCTCTCCATAGGCACTGACGATTGCGGAAGCACACGAACAACGATCCTCTACATCTAGCGCACGAACATTGTGGTTGAGCCATGCCCGCAGGCGTTGCTCAGGATCATATTCACTCCAATCATACCTGGAGTCAGCCTCTCGCCATCGATACCATGCTTGCTCGAAACGATCGAATTGCTGGCCGAAGAGAATGATGTCGCTGGCACGCGTGAGGAGCATTGCAACAGCTTCCGACCAGACGGACGATACATCAACCTGGAATCCGAAGTCACCGGCGGTGAATGCCGAGCACGCAGACTCGAGCCATACCGATACGTTCTGCTGGCTGACAACGCAATCTCGTCGCTCGACACGCCAACGCTCAACGACATCCATTACACGCATGTACAACGCCGATACCGATGGTCTCAAGGATTCACAATCCGGCTTGCTGCCGTCTTCCAAGCGGATGCGTGTCTGAATCAGTTTGACTATCTCATCGATAACCGGGTCGCATTCGTCTCGTGTATGATCATCATTTCCTACCCAGCAGATCTTAGCCAGTAAGTGTGAGGGTAGTTCCTCGAATATTGTTCGGTCAGCGAAATCGCGCGCTTGGAGGTTCGTATTGTAAGGGGCTACCCAGCCGGGCATGACCATTGTCAGCCGGAATGAAAACGGGTCGGCATCTTCGCACTGATCACATTCACGGTAGATGGCATCGCCGGGAAACTTCGGTCGAAGCAGAAGATGTTCCACAACGATCGTGCGGAGCATGGATGCCGAGGACAGACACTCTTCCACGAATGATTCCGCCTCGGCAACCGAGATGAACTCGATCGGTGATGTTGCCATGATGCCCCCTGAAGCATCCAGCAGCGACAATGCGAACCGATCGGAAGATGTCGTGAGCCTGTAAGCGCTGGCTGTTGACAGTCGTTGAGCGACAGACAGCCATGATGTATCAGGTGTTATTGATTGAAACCACACCGCACCGGAATGCTCGCGAAGAATGACGGCGTCCGGTATCGTCCCATGTCCGACGTCGTACATCACATCGGCAAAGCCGAGAAGAAGATTGATCCGTCGACGAATCACCGGCGCATTGTGCGGTGAAAGGGGCTGATCAGATCGATTCATGGCGCCGGCGCGCTGAGAGCTTATCTCGGCGTTAGCATTCAGGAGATTGATCTTGTCGGCAAGCAAGCTATGCTGCGCCTGCTCTCGCCCCTTCCAGTCGGTCAGCAGAAGAGCAAACTGCGAGATATCAAGCCCAAAGCGGGCAAGAAGATGGTCGAGCACGGAGTTTCGCCGAACCAGAAACTCACTCGTAGACTCCGTGATCTGCTGCAACACGTCGGCCGATAGACTTGGTGCTGCTATATCATCAACACACGCAAGCACATCAGGCGTGAACAAAAACGCCTTGTGCGTTGTGGTCAGATCCGACTTGATCGAGAAGACCTTGCCTACAGACTCCACTTGCTGGAATGCGTTTGCAAGTATCTGTTCGAAGACCATCAGGTATGCTTGGAGCTGATGTGCTCGCGACTTCCTATCATGACTTGCCGAGTGCGGCAGTCCGGCCGGCGACACCCCATACGTCTGGGGCAAGAGGTACTGAACCGGAGAGATGTCCGCAGCATTTCGACGTCGGCCAAGCGGTATCGGAAGATCATTTTGGCCAGCATGTTTCGGCCTGTCCGTGGCGCCACGCAACTGTACGAGGACATCCAGCGCTTCCCTTCGATCAACATCAAATGGGAGCCCTGACTTTGTGAATCTCATTGTAGAGAGATTGATGTCGAGTCGCGGTAGCCTTTGTGGGGTAACATGCAATGTCCACGAGGCTGAGACGAGGTCCTGATTGAACTCAAGTGTAGAACCAACGAAAACGGGATCTGCTGCACCCTTGACCGGCTCGCCCCGGTCGTTATACTTCGTCATTCGGAGCCGCTGCACTGCAGCCACGCCTGGGACAGCCATCACCAGGTTTATGATATCAGATCCGTAGATGACCGTTCGCAGCTGTGTGGAATGAAGATCTTGGCTTCGGATGAAGCCATTTCTCAGTGGCGGACCATTAAAGATTGACTCTACATCGACACCGTCATCTAGCAGTTCGTTGAGACCATAGAACTGTATTACTGGCGACAAGTACTGCTGCAAAAGAAGCCAGATATCGGCCTGCACACGTTCAATATCAGCATCAGCTTGCACCGAGATGTCAGCACAGATACCGACGCGCTCGATCGAAACTGTATCGACCCTGCAGAGGTCTTCATCAAGGTTTCGGTAGTTGTGATACCTACGTCTGATGGCAGCCTTCGCCTGCTGAGCACGACCGACTTTCTGACTGAAGCGGCGGATGACCGAACCATCTCCAGAATCTGTCAACGCCAGTTTTAACATATCGACCGTAAGGCCCTTGATCGCCTCCTTTGGCGCGAAAACACGTATAGAGACATCGTTTATAAGAATGGAGTGCGCCCCCACTTTGAGCTCTACGTCAGCCAGAAAGATATTCCGATGGTGTCGTCGCAGTTCCTCGTCACTGAGAATTGCTGCTCCTGCAGCATTGGCCGACGAAACCGAGAACAAACCAACACAAGTCAGAATTGATGTGCTATTAACATCTAGAATCGATTGATAGACCTCTTGTGTTGCGCTTCTCATGTCGGGAAAACGTACCTCGACAATGATCTCATACTGCTTTTCGGCGTCTGAAAGAATCAGTGTGTGCTCTACACATAAATCATTCAGGTCTCCTAGTTCGGGATCGTCATCGAGTTCGACGTGCACGTCATAGAGCCCCTTTACTTGGATCGGCTCGGACCCACACAGACAACTGCGTGTTGACACCCACGCATTACGAACATCATCCAGATCGATGAATAGCCGCCTGTAATCTAGCAATGTTGTCGGCCTGACCGTCAGGATCTGCCCAGCCGTCGGGAAGGCCTGTTCATCAATTGTCTCAGCCAGAAGATCCTGCACATTCCATCCCGCACGCCATGCAAGGTCTGTTACGACAAATGTCAGGGCCTCAAGAATGGTGATACCAGGATCATGTGTATTGAAATCGGTCCAATAGGCACTTCCGAGTCTTTCGATGGCCTGTATGGCCAGCTTACGCAGAGCCAAATAATCCTGCGCCAGAGGCAACTTGGCATTCTTCGGGATCGGTGTTGTCGTTATCACATTCATGGCTCGCACTCGCACGACTCATTTGATGCCATGTTTTGAAGTCTAGGAAGGACAGTGATACCATGCTCGTCCGCTTCCACGGAGGTAAGAATGGAGACAGCACGCGAACCCTCGGCGATCTCCAGATTGCGATGTGCTTCACTTGTCTTCGAAAGCCTGAAGTCCGTCAAATACTCAACACACTCGAGCTCCTCTATCATATTGATGATCGCACTTGCATGTATCTTGCCTCCAAACGAGGGGCGGGCGTCAGAGTCATATGCCCAAGGAGCGAGGAACCGGGCGATGGCCTGTTTCACCACTGTCGTCCAGTAAGTGGGGTCATAACCCGAGCGAAATCCAACGGCGCACGTTACGCGCAGTGGTTCGTAATCCGGATTGCGCACATGCAGCGTCGCAAAGCCGCTCATGCGCTTCATCAGAATCTCTTCGATATCTGCCAGTACCGAAAGGGGCACGTATGGCCTGAGTGGATCGGACGTCGAGGTACTCGCGCGCGTCACCGGCACGATCGTCACATGACCGGCGGCAAGCTCCCGGTAGATCCCTGTTCCAGTCTCATTGGGTTCATATCGAGTATGATTCATACACTTCACACGGAAGATCACTGGAAACTCACCAAGCACAATTCGCTCAATATCCCAAATGGAAATGGCGCGATCCTTGTGCCTGAGCCGTTCGCTTGCTCTCGTATGAAACACTGTGTCAGCCTCTTCGGTTGAGCCACCAAAGGATGCAGAGTGTTGCACGACGGACTTTACGGCCGATGAGGGTGATAGCAACTTCGAGATGGTCCCCGCTTCGACCTCGCTACCCACATAAGCCGGATCGTTACCACGGTCTTGAAACGTGACACGGATTCCCTGCGCCTTAAGGGTGCGTATCCTGCAAACAGCATCGGGCTTCTCTGTAACGGCAACACGCAGCCAATGCAGGCCTGACGGCATTCTCATGTTGACGTTCGTCGCGTCAGGGGGCAAGTGAACCGTGATCAAGCCCGATGAAAGCAATTGTTGCGTCCTATCGACCACGTCCGTTGCCTGCAAGGGACACCATTGGTTGTCCTTGAGATACGACCAGTAAAGGTGTGATGCAGGCTTGACAGCCAGCGGGTTCGCCGTACCATCTTCTACTTCGACGAGCAAGGAAACAAGCTGTCCGGGAGTGGCAGCCGACAAGCCAATGAATAGCTCTGCAACACTCAGGGTGCTACCCGATGAACCACCGCCCCCCCCACTGGCTGGCAGAGTCGGGATCGTGAGGCTTGGAAGGAGCTTACCTGACGAAGCCCGTGCCATACCGTCAGCGATTCGATGGTACAGCACACCGCAATTGTTGAACGTGCCGGTCTCCACAATCTTCTGTGTTGCGTTGTAGTTAACAGAAATCGAGTCCACTTCGGGGATAAACGACGGCCTTGTATCAGAATTCGAAACTGGGAGAATCTCATTACAATTCTGAATCCGAATGAAACCGGAGACGCTCATCAAACCAAAGGGCTGGTCGTAGGTAAGTGCAGGATCGTCTGTTGAGTTGAACTCTTCGAGTACTGCTCCCAAAACATTGATACTTGCGGGCACTCCAGATTCGCTACTTGCGGATTTTTCAAACTTGCCACCAACAAGCGCATGAGTAACCAGTTTTATGGATTGTCCACTCGGTATTGCTCTGAAGTTGACATCGATGGTCACTTGGGCCAATTTCTTCCGAAACGCCTCAGGACAGCCAACTATCAGCGAACTCTGCGGAGTCGGGCTCACACCAAATGGCTGGAACGGGCGCGACGGATCAATAGGTCCGTTGTCAGAGCTCAACAGCAGCCCACGCAGATTCTCAACGTTTACTTTTACCGATAACGAGCTTACTGCAGCAGTCGACAAAACACTGTGCCAATTCTTCATCTTCTCATCGGGCACGAGCACGAATTCAATAACAGGCAGTGTGGTATCATACGCAGTCCCATGAACCTTCTGATCGTGTCCAATAATTGCCGGATAATCGGGCTTAAGCTTAAGATCGACGACTAACGTCGTAGTGTCGTTATCTGTTGTAGTAACCTTACCTGTTACCGGCAGAGTGAGCCATCCTTTTGAAGTCGTCAAACGGCAGGATAATTTTAGCTCGTCAAAGCCGGATGAGACAGCCGGCGCAGTAATCACATCGATCGTGATCGTCCTTTCTCCCTCTGCCAGATAGAGGTAATGTGAAGCAAGGGCGAATCCGACCTCAGCGGGTGTAGATCCCGAGTCGAAGGGGGCCCACGGACCATCTGATGCGAGCAGGTCGGTGTGTTGTTTTAGCTGGCCGTTACCATCCCAGACTAAATTTCGCAACGCTGCCACCTGCGCCTTGTTGATCACCACCGAAGCATCTGCAGTGAACGCCACAGGCTTGCCCGTTGCGTCCTTTGGGGCCTTGAACTTTGTTCCTGATGAGATCTCATACGAGGTTGCATTCTTAGCAAGTTCAACCGTGAGGAACGCAGAACTCGGATGTGACTGCTTCCTTCGCAGACGCAGTACATCCTCATAGTAGAAGTTCAGATGTCGCGAGCTCAGCGTATTGATCTCGTCTCGTGCATGTTCGAAGACCTTCAGAAAGGCCAGAAAGAGAGCGTAATGTGGCGAGTGATGATCATACTCGTCAAGCGTGATTTCAAGGTCGCGAGCGGCCTCCCTGACGACTCTCGAGTAGACCCGCAGGAATCGATCCAGCGCGTCAGCAACAAGGGCATGACTGGCAAATCTTCGACCCCTTTCGAAGATCGTTCCACCAGGAAGCACTCGATCATTGATGCCGCAACTGGTAACAAAATCCTGCCACGATGCTGCTCCATTCCACCACGACTGCGACAGACCGGAATGTAGCAGTTCATGCCACGATCGTGGCGCTAAGCCGAGAACTTCGAATGATTCGTCAGGGCCCATCTCCGGAAGAGTCGAAAGGATCAGCCGAACATCAACGGCCTGACTCAGATCGTGGGCTGCGATAGCGATCAGCTCCTGCAGGGGGCTCACAAGGCGCCGTTCAATGAGCGTTTGAAGTGTCGCCTTTAGTCGAACATCGGTCGGTAACAGCAACATAAGAGCATCAAGCTGCGAAGCCAGGGTTCCAACGTATGCGTAAAGCATGCTGATGTTCGCTCGCACAACCTCTGGGTTGCCTTCGTTGCGCCTGTCTGTAAGATTGCGCAGGTGGGTACTTATAGCCGAGCGGTATGCGTCAACGTCTTGCTTGATGACTGTGGCAAGCGCTACCGATACGTCACGACCAAAGAAGGGCTCCCACGTCTCTGGCTCTGTGTTGTCCTCTCCGAAGTATTTAAGATGACGCGAAAGCGACCTGCCGAAAACCAACAGTCTTGCAATGTCCTGATCATGAACATTAACCGTTGATGCCGCTAGTGCAGCTGAAAATCGCTGTGACTGCTCGGTCCCGTCGCGGAGGAGCTTCAGGACGTCTAGATCCGAGTGACAGGGCGACTGTTGTGGCATGCGGTTTTACTTCGGAGATATTTAGGTTCGTGGGATGAGTGTGCTGTTGAGATCCGTTCCCTCAATGACATAGAATGGGAACACGAAGTTGGTTCGGGAGTTGGTCGCATTGATTACATAGATCAACTCAACCAGTACAAGCCCCTCGGCAGTGTCAGCCTCATCCAATCGCACTGATTCGATAGTGATGCGAGGCTCGTGGTAAAGCACTGCCGTCTTGATTGTATCGATGACAAGAGTCTTCGTGCGAGTATCGAGCGACCCGAAGATGAGCTCGGACATGTTGCATCCGTATAGAGGAAGCATAACGCGCTCCCCACGCAGGGTCGTCAGCAACGTTTGAAGACTGGCGTGAATGTCGGCTTCCTGTTCGACCATTTCAACCGAGGCCGAACTTGGATCGAATCGTGGAGGAAAACTCCATCCTCTGCCTAAGAAGTCGCCGTTCATTCCTAGCCCCCTATCAATACTGTAAGACAACCCGGCGGAATGATGCTTCCTCCGGATGCACTCGGATCACCAACCCGCGCCGCAGGCTTACCGCCGATCAGAACAGTTGTCGACCCCATCATCACGGTATCAACCCCGCAAGTATCGCCAACGGTTGCCGCTGGCATTGACCCGATCATCACCGTCGGCGTACCCGGTGGCACAAGCGGTGTCGGAGCACCACTTGTTGCGGTACTGATGATCATATCTCCAATTCGGGCTGCCGGTGGCATGATGAACTCCGTTGATGTCTCGTTTCTGATACGTGGTTGTCAATTGATCTTTACAATTCCACCCTTAAGCTCTGCCATGGCGCTTCCCTCAGCCTTGAGTGAAGCCGATGCGGAAAGTGCAAGCTGTACTCCCTCGATCTTCACATTCCCGGTAGCGCTGAGAGTAACATCCTTGATGCTGGTGATGACGATGCCATCAGAGGACATTTTCAGCGAGTTTCCATGCTGATCCTTTACTGCGATCTGCTTTTCATCCTCGGATAGTGAAATCGTGTTGCCTGACGGTGTCGTGAGCTCGATCGACTTTGTCTCGTCATCAAAGATGATCGACAGTTTCTCACGGCTCACATATCCCTTTTTGGCATTCTCGTCCGAAGCTGGCTCCGGCGCTGACTTCGAACTGCTGTGAAGTTGGCCGAGAATCACTGCATGACGTGGATCGTCATGAACAAAGCCAATCACAACCTCGTCGTCGATCTCCGGTCGGAAGTACGTGCCTCGGCCCGAGCCGGCATCGAGTGTTGCAAGCCGTGCCCAGACACCTTCTGCGTCTTTGTTAACAAGGGGCATCCGTACGCGGATACGATCCTCCCCGTCTGGGTCTCCCGCCAGCGCAGTTACAATTCCGATCTGCAGGCCCGGCACAGCGGGAATCAACCCGCCAGCGTGATCGGAACTGATGTGAAAGCGCTGGAAGTGCTGCTCTACACTAAGCCCCAGCTGCGCGTGCGTTCTCCATTGTCCACCTTCATACGCATGGCGAATACCGGAAACAAAGTACGTTCCGGAGAATCGTTCTCCGATTCCTTCAACCTTGATGGTGTTTCCCGGTCGCAGGTCCGGAAAACCTTGAAAGGTTGCCCTTCCCCGCGCACGGCAGAAGCGCTGTCGAGCAAGATGACCATCTGCCCAGGCTTTGAGCTCTGGTTCCTTGAGCCAAGCACCATGGCGCAGTGATCGCGTACCTACACCCAGAACCGCGGCGAGCTCGTCCGGGCCGATATTACCGTTGGTGCTGACCGTTGGCTCTTCTGCCTCTCCTGTGGATAGGGTCTGCTCGGCAGGGTTCCAGCTGAGAGCTTCGACGGTTGAGTCCTGCACCCGTGCATCGGTTTCGATATCCAATTCCATCAAGGTTGCGCCGAAAGTCACAGCGATAGGGGGCTCTGACCGACCATCAGGACGCACCACGGAAACAAGGCCATCATCAACGATGACAACGCAACCATGCGCCTCGGCGCGACAGACGATCCAGTCCCAATCGGTGGAGTCGAACTGTATAAGCTGGCCAACGTCAGAGCCAAGTGACGCAATATTGGATTCGAGCCCTGCCGCATCGAGAAGACTTTCCATGATGTCAGAGTCCTTCTCATCGGAGAAGTACGAGCTCTTGCGCGAATGAGCCAATCGCTCAGCTGTGTCTCGACATTCGACAACCAACATACTGTTGCCTGTGCGGACCTTGATCCCGTGTCGGATGACTATTCCCTTGAAGACACTTGCGTTCTGAGATCGGTAGCCAAGCTGAATCTCAATCTCTTTGCCAGGCACAAACAGATCTGCATCGCTGGTAGCAAACGTCTGCCGAGCTGCCTCCCCGTCCTTGAGATGGATGATGGCCGACGGAATGCGGTTGACCTCCCGCACGACGGTGACCGCCAGCACTTCATAGATGCCCGGCATTTCAGTCCCATCAACCTTGATCACCGCCGTTACGACGTCAGATGTTGCGGAAGTCGGAATGGTAGTTGGTGCGCTCACGAGCTCTTACTCAAGGGTGGAAAACGCAGTTTCATTCCCGGAGTCAGCTTGCGAAGGTTGTCCAATCCGTTCGCCGCAGCCACCGCCAGATAGTAGGCACTGTTGCCGTAGATCTGATGGCACATAAGTGGCAGGGTGTCACCGGCTTTCACCGTTCTGATGTGCGTCAGATCAGGACTACGGTTGTTCTGTTCGGCTACTCGTCTGTTCTCCTCGACACTCGCCTTAACATTGATCTTCGCAACTGCACGGATAGGTGTGCCATCGGGCTTGAAGAGCTTGTACGTGATCGACGCTTCGGTCAATCGCCCCTTGAAGATGAGGTTCTGACCCCAGACAAGCTTCAAGTGAAGGGGCTCGTGACTATCAGAGTGGTATTGGAGAACTGTCTGGCGGAACTTCTCAACATCCTCCACGATACTCTCGCGAGGCTTTCCGTCGATGATCCCTGTGTTGTCGAAGAGGAACTCAAACGACATCTCGGCTGGTTCGGTTGCCTCGTACTTCAGTTGCTGACCGCTAGTGCCGGTGCCCTGCGACGAGTCTGCATACTTGATCTTTGTTGTATGAGTGTACGATTCGGGGTTGATTAGCACCTCGAAACGTGCCTGCGCCTCTGAGTCTAAGCCGCTCTCACACTTCTCACTGTCTGAGAACGCCAGAATCAGCATTTTCTGAAGGTGTCCAGATGCCTGCATCACCGCTCCTTTTCTTGCCGAAGAATCTCAAGGACCTGTTCGACGGCTTGGGTCACGATATCGGACGACGGAGCTCCTGCCGCCGATCCTCCTCCTGGTTGCGCAGCAGCCGTCGAGGTCGGAGTCGCTGCAGCAGACTGCGTGACGTTGACCTTTATGTGCAGTTCTCGTATTTCCACCGGCATGCTGAATCCTCCTTGCACGTGTGCGTCGGTCACATAACAGAATAGTACTGGTAGCTCAGTTCAAGCGTCTCGATAACGATGGCATTCGACCCAGCGTCAAAGTCGCTAACACTCCACTTCTTGGGCAGCACATGAGCCAGCTTCCAAGTGCGAAGGGGCTCACCCTTCTCGTTGAGCAATATCACATTGACATCTGCTGGCTCAAACTCCCTGTCTCGAAAAGCCTTGAGCATCCAATCAATCACGCTCGAATCAGTAAGCATACCACGCTTTAGGACCAGATCCGAGTACTTTGTCCGCACGGGAAGCTTATGCTCAAATCGATTCTCGCCCCCTTCCTTGTACGTTTCGAATTCATACTCAACGGTCAAACCCGACGCGGACTGAAAGCGCGCATCACCCGAGTTCTTGCTGAAGGCGAATTCGACCTTGTAGTAAAAGGCCAGAGGAGGATAGTATTGATGATTCTCAGCCATCACCGGACCAGAGTTAGACCCTCATGAGCGACCTCGATGGTCTCAATGGCCACCTCATTGGCATCGCTCTTGAGGTCTGGTGCCGTGACTTTGACAGGAAAACACCGAGCGGCCTTCCAGACGGCTACCGGCTCGTGCTTTTCATTCATGAGTCGAATGACTATGTCTCGTCGACCGCCCACACGTTCATTCGAGATTTCATCGAACCAATTGTTGTAATCGAAATCACCCTCGAACTTGCCCCGTTTCATTGTGATGTTGCTGAACTTGCGCATACCGGGCATCTTGATCTTGTTAAAATCTCGGCTGTCGCTATGCCGGTACTCGATTACCTCTACTTGTTGGTCCATTCCGGTGACCTCGGTAAAGTTCATCTTAACACCACCCCAATCAACTTGGTAGTGGAAGCGAGGAAGTGGATACTGTGTGGCCATATTGGTGTTCCTTTGTTAGATGGATATTGAGTGATGCTGTTCGCAACGGATGAGGTCCGTTAAGACTGCGCCATCTTGTGAGAGAAGCGAAGGATGATGAACTCTGCAGGGCGAACCACTGCCAGACCGATCTCTATGATCAGCCTGCCCTCGAGGATGTCAATTGCCGACATCGTCTTGCCGAGTCCCACGGCAACGTAGAATGCATGCTCGGGCTTGACGCCTTGAAGAGCACCCTGGCGCCAGAGTGTTGTGAGGAAGTTCTCGATCATGGCTTGAACCTTCACCCATGTGTTGGCATCATTGGGATCGAAGACAAACTGCTCGGTAGCCTTCTTGATGCTTTCCTCGATAAAAATGAACGTCCGCCGGACATTGATGTAACGCCACTCGAGATCGTTACCCGCTAGGGTGCGTCCACCCCATATGAGCGTGCCCTTTCCTGTAAAGGACCGGATGGCGTTGACGCTCTTGCCTGCTGTGGGGTCAACATTCATCGTCTCCTGATCGGCATCGGTTAACGGAATCGTTGGACGCACGACGGCATTGAGGCTGACATTAGCCGGAGCCTTCCAGACGCCACGTTCCTGATCTACTCGCGCGTACACGCCAGCGATGGCACCACTCGGAGGGAGGATGCACTCGAGGTCACGAAGTGCCGCCTTGCTGCGCTCGTAATTGAGACTATCAACGTCACTTCCAGCCCTCAATTCCGATAGTTTCTTGTCGGTGCCATTAATCTTTACTACCGTCATTGATTCGTCATACGCATAGTCCAACGTGGTTGCCACATTCGGCGCGTAGACAGCGCCGTATTTCAGGTTGCCTGTTCCGATTCCATGTGTGCGAAACTCTGTTACTGCTGTATTCATTTGAGCTTGAGCGTTGAACATGCTATTATCCACGCCACCATCGGCGTCACCATCAGCATCACCATGCATGTCCATGATCACGAATCGATCCTTCAAGGTCGCACACTGCAGCAGTGCGGCGTCGTGCAAACTCTGGTAATCGCTAATGCTCAGCCATTGGGATTCGGGGAAGATGATGAGCGTTGGTTCATCCACCTTTGAGAGAGGCAGCAGACCTGCATTGAGCTCGTTCTTGACAAGGATCCCAGGCACACCTGCACTGAAACTCTTGTAGCTGCCTACGGAGATGACATAGCAGGGACCGCCACCATTGGCAAAGAAGAGTTGCAGGCTATAGTACATCAAGTGCCGCGATCGCTTGGATTTATCAAGCGTGGCCACTGCCGTGCCTGTCGTCGAGATGGTGACAATACAGGCCTCTTCATTCTGCGGCAGACCGAAGAACCGCTCATACTCAACCATGGAACTAATTCGCTTCGGTTTGAGATGCAGATCACCATCCACAAGCTCTTTGGCAATCTCTGTGTACCCGATGAACGCTGGAATGGCCGTTTCCACCGCAGCGATCGATGGTGGGAATTTGGGAATCTCTTCGATGTAGACTCCCGGTGTTTTGTATGCGGTAGCCATGGAGCTCCTGCAGAATGATGTGAGTAATGGTTAGATGAATCGTTGTCGTACGAGATCGGAAATTCCAACTGCGGTCTGATCGAGAAACATCTGATTTCCCGGTGGTGCGTTGCCCGGACCTACGGTGCCGTACATAGTCATTGGATAAGGGCCGCTGATCGCTTGTGATGCAGAGATATTACTGCGACTGACTGTGCGCCACATAGTCTGTCGATTCTTCAAACGCACTTGAAACACTGGCGCTTGCGCTCGGGCACGTCCATCGGAGGTACAGCTGAAATGACTGTTTGACGGATGCCTTGCGGCAATTCTGAGAAGTGCAATAGAATCGGACGGAGCACCATCAGGTAGGAGAATGCCCTTTGAGGGGATGTCACCAACGATTCCAGACCTTGCTTCCAAGTCCGGAACATCACCGTGATGCGCAAATACAGGAAGTTCCGCAGCTGCACCGATCAGAGCGTACCGCGGCTGCGGCGGATCGCTCAACCGTTGGAAGACTCTGCCCGAGTCGCGCACTAGTGACTCGATGCGATCAGACGCATTTCGGGCTGGGTACTCTCTGGAAAGGTAAAGCTGGCGCGCCGCGCCGCTTCCGCGTGATATGCCTGTCAGATTTGAGAATAGCGACCCATTGGATCGATAAAGTAGCGTCCTGCGCGTGGATGTCTCAACGACATGTGCCGTACGCGGAACAACAAGTCCATAGGCCGTGTATGATGCAAAGTCGGGATCGACAACACCCAACGTGAATTCAAACACGGCATCATCGGCAATACGCTCGCTTGGCTTTACCAGAACAACAATGCCAAGAGAGGTATTGCGAAACAATCCTCCCAGCCCCCTGATCAGTTCACGCGTCTGTGGAGTTGGCACAACAGACAGAATGCTCCGCAGATCGTACTTCAACAACTGGGCGCGCTGCTGAAGTGGTGAAAGCCTGTCGAAGAGCGTCGTTCCATCATCAAGCCAGTAGTGATGAAGGATGCGCACATCGAAAAGCAATGAGTATTGCGAAACAATCCGTTCTGCAGGCATCAGGGCTTACCTTCCGATATCTGAACCACATCCTGAACGACGGTCAACACAACACCACCTTCTGCGTATGGAGCGTCAAACTTCAGATCCAGAAGTCGAACATTGAACAGCGCAAAGGGATACTGCTTGCCGCCGAGTGTTCCCCATAGATGGTTGACCTCTTCCATGGTGGGCGACTGCAGATCGAAGATCAGACGGAACTCAGCGAGCCGGTCACGCAAATTCGTCGGCGCGTTTGCGCTAATACTCAGGGGGCTAACAGAACTCTGCGTGAAGACATTGCTGCTCTGGAAGAAACGAAGTGCCCTCGAGAGCATCAGCAAAGCAGCAGAGTAACTCGAATGTGTTGCAGTGAGAAGGATCGTGAGGTTCAGATGAAACGGCTGATTCTCATAGGAGACCTTCATGGTCGAGTCATTGCGAATTGCATTCGGCAGATTCTTCAGCGCACGTTCTTCGCGCACATTGACGACCGTAAGGACGAGCAGATCCCGCGCAACTCCTGAGGCGCCCGCAACGCCCTCTCCAACGTTGCCAATCGCTACGCTTACCGGTACGGCAGCTACGCCATAGGCATCCTCGAGATGACGTTGCATCTCGTTGACAATGATTATTAGTGCGTGCGATATCACGCGCCCTCCCCGGTTCAATGGTTGCCGTTCGACACAACACGTCAGTCGCTAATCCCCAGCATATCACTGCCAGGGAACCTAGCAGTGCGACCTGATCCGTCACGATAACCTTTTGAAAACAGACATTGCGATCACTCAACATCAACTCACCGTTTCAGGCAGACAGCCTAAGCCTTCGGTGACCGATTAGTTTGACCGGACAATCGCCTACATGCATTTGATATCCCTGCCTAGGTTTGACAGGGTCTATTCCTGCGAGCGACGGCCCGTGCCGTATCGAATGATAACGTCTTGTTGTACCGGTGCGCGATACGGCAGCAACCTATGCGACCCATCGCTTCACTTGCAAATGACCATAACCTTACATTATCCACAAGTTGTTGACATAGACGTATCGCAATTTTGACATGCTACGTACCAGATCAATCCAAGGCCTTACACCCAAAGTATCCAGTCGACGACAGTCCTAAAAAGTGTGGCTTAGGTTGCATCAAAGTCGGGTATACTGTATCAGACCTAGCAACTTCATGTTGTGTGTTAGGACCGCGTGCTTAGGTCGTTCTTGTGCGATGGCAGGGTGCTGTAGCGAGTCGCTGCCGCTGAGTTGATGCGCAACATGACCATGCGAAGCTAGCTGTCGGGCGTGACGCCGTTGGCGTGGCTGGTGGCAAGCAACGAGTGGTTCATGGCGATGTTCTCGGTAGCGACATGAGATACGCAGAGAGAGAGCTCTTGCGGTCCTTTGCAACCGGCCGTATGGCATTCTCCATCAGGTTGTTGTCGATCTCCAGATGTCCGTTGTGCAGGTATGCCATGAGCTCGTCCCATAGGCGCACGCAGTACTTCATGGTCTTGCCGATGAGTGAACGCGGCATTGCTGGGTTCTCATGATCCTCAATCAGATCAGGACCCACTCATCAAGAATGCCGATACAAGGCAACGGCCTGCTTACCGATGTGATTGCCAAGACGACGATATGCCTCAAACTGCTCGGGGTCGTAAAACTGATCGCCCGTACTGTCATGCGGGAATGCATCATTCTTGCGTTTGTAACTCCATAGTGTGGAGGGCAGCGGTGACACCGTCCCGTCGGCATAGCTGGCATCGGCATCACTTAACGATGACTTCATGTAGATCAATGTTCCCTGCGAAGCGTTATGTCCGGCAAGGGCAGGGTAGGTGATCTTTCCGACCACGACGCTAGACTGGCTGATGCCCGTCTCCATGTCCGGTACAAGTGGCTTAAGATCAATGTCAATTTCAATCCGCTCCTCGGTATATGCCAGACGTGTTGCCGTGTTGAACGATGCAAACGTGTACGATGGGTCGTAGTCGGCATCAACAACAAAGATCACTTCACACCGCCGTATCAGTAGCTGTAGCAATCCCAAGTTATCGCCCGTGTGGCCTCCATCAGAGAGGTAGACACGTGAGGCCCGCTCCGTTGCCCAGCCGAATATCTCGCGGAAGTAGTATCGAAGAAAGAATCCAGGAATGAAAATCCCGTGTCTACTCCTAAACGATTGCCTCCGTGTGTTATCACCGTCCTGTTGCGTCCGCTGGCGACGTGGATTCTTCATCCACTGCCCAAGACGCGCGTTGAACAAAACTGCCAGGAAACGTTGCGCTGCGAACGAGTAGTAACCCATCATCGACGATGTGGCAGCTCCGGAGATTGTCATGGCACGCGCCAGCGTGACCTCGCCGTTATAGTATTCACCTGTCTCCACATATCCAGTTTGCTTGGAACCGCAATACAGCGGACTGAAGATGAAGTGTGCCGACTTCGTATCCTTTCGCAGCAGCTCATTCGTACCCGGCAAATTCAGGGCAGCATTGATGATGTGATAGGGGCGGCGGTTCTTAGGATCGACTTGTCTAAGGTCCTTTAACTTGAGAGCAGACCTGTCACTTGCAGACCGCAGTGTATCGGTACCATTCTTGCACGGAACACGACCGTTCGTGGAAAGATAGGCGTCTGTAAGACGGTCCATGTAGAACTGAAAAGGTCCTACGCGGTTGATGTCAATTGTACTAAGAAACATCAGCACTAACGGCATTGCCATGATGATGTACATACTTTTATCGCTGGCATACACGTTTCTCAGAAGATCCGTCGTAGAGCCTACAAGAAGAAACAGCACCAGAAACACGATAGCATTCGTAAGTGGAACCGAGTTCCGCCGCATAAAGTCGCGTACCTTGCCCCCTTGCGAAGGTTGAATTATGAAGCGCCCTGCAGCTCCTATGCCAACAACGACAAGTAGGACAAACGTCCGGAAGGATATCGATAAGGCGATGGTAAGAATGGCCGGGATCAGCAGGGTCAGGATCAGGCCGTAGAGGGCAGCACCATGTGCAGCCGCATGAAATGATCGGATGTTCGAGTTGGAACTTACGTTTGGAGCGGGCCTCCTGATTAAGTAGTACATGTTGATCACGAGCGATACTACGTAAGCGCCAACAGCGTATGCTACGGAGAGGAACAAGTGCTGAATCAAATGCGTATTCGAGCTGCTTGTTGTGTGATCAGAACAAATGTTTGCACAGAAGACTCCTAACACGCACATTAGAATGCTGATGATATGGTACCACATCATTGCACGCTTGTTACGAGTCTCCTGGCGTGTGGTGTCGGCACGGCAGTGGTCATCCACCTTCAATGCACCGCCACCCTTGGTGCGCACATATTGGTATCCAAGGACTTGCAGGATGAACGCAACAACAGCACCCATGATTATAAAAGTCCACACCGCAAATCGATCGGATACCATTTTTACGCCAAGTGCGTAGACGCTCTTAAGATTATTCCAAAGATTGGTGATCTGCTTGCACAACTCACTTCCGATCACTTCTACGTTGCACGATATGAGATGGGTAGACACTGCGTCAGCGGAATCGTAGCCGAATGCCGTAAGAACGCCGTCAACCTTCTGTATGTATGACTTTCCCCTTCCTCCACCTCCAGCAAACGTTGAAAGGGCGAAGTGTAGCAGGGCAACGGCCAGAATGTAGATCAGGCCACATACAACAAAGGTGTACAAGGTGCCGAACATCGCTGTTCCCAAGAACCGCTCACGATCGAAACTCAGAAGACTCTTTTGACGGGCCAAGTAGTTGCCCCATGACCGCAAGTGATGCATCTGATCGCGGACCGTGAACGGAATCTTGCGATCAGACGGAGCATCCTCGGTAGGCACCTCGGTCTTCTGCAAGAGTTCGATGCCGAGGTCATTGAAGGGACTGTTGTTCTTCGCCGTGCCAACGCCCTGTGCACCATGGCTTGCGAGGATCGAGGTAAGACACGATCCTATGTAACCTCCGCCCGAGACGGTGCTTAGATAGTCGATCTTGCTAAGGATGCCCGCATTTGCCAGTGTCTGGATGATCCCCAGCGACATTGTTGCCGATCGTATACCGCCGCCCCCTAGCGCCAGTCCATGCTTGTTGCTTTGTCTATGCTCATCTGCCGCACTTTCTGTCGGCCAGAGGTACGCCGTTTCTGCTGCTATAACGGCGTCGGTACCAGTGAGCTCTGTGCCTTGGGATTTCGATACATGCGTCATGAGTGGTCTCCAGATGAATCGGTCGCACTTAACGTAGGGCAAAAACATTGAACAGCGTTAGGTCACATGTGATGGTTACAAACTGACGGCATGCATCAACCTCGCGAAACGTGGCACCCGTAGTTGTAACGGAACGCAGCATCGGGGCCAGCTGCACACCGAACCCGATACAAAAAGGCGAGTCGCCGATGGCAAACGTTCCCATCACCGTCGGTGAGAAGATCTGTCTGAAGCCTACATTAGGAGTTGACTGCACAGAGTCGTTCGACTGCGTTACACGATAGGACACAAGCGCCCCAAGGTCTGCTAACCCCATGAAGAGAGAGACCCCTAGTTTACTTTCTTTCCCACATAAGGAAAATGTCGCTCGCGTTGATATGTCAACACCCAAAAGGGCTGATGGCTGGAAGAAGAAGGCTGGCTTGTCGGAAAAGTCGCCAGTAACTACGTCGCGGCTACTCTCAGACCCTCCAGTCAATCCAACGAAAGACGAAATACTGATAGCGAGTGGCGAGTTGCGTTTGATGGAATAACCACCAGCCGGCAATGCCACGGACTCGAGAACGTTCTGAATATCCTTCTCGTCCTTGGCATTGACAACGTCCGTCAAGAAACTGGCAACCCGAAGCATTTCCGGATGCCTTACATGATTCAATAGCTGGAAGCCGTTAGTCGTGTTGGTCGTGTCAGGCGCCGGGATTTTCAACGACTTGTCCGGATGCGCAATCAGTTTCACCAACCGCAAGACATCACCTAGCATGGCACCGTAATCACCATTTCCTGCATGCATCGACATCTGTCCTGCAAGTTCGCCAATGGGAACGATGTAGCGATTGAACGTTTCATCTTTCGGCACTGGTGTGGCCGGCGGTAGATTCATCAACTGCAGGAGATTGTGTCCGACACCAACGAGCCGGTAGGCCGTTTGGACGTATGAGTAGTAAAGACGTTTGCGTGATGCGTCGTCTCTTCCGTCATCACGCAGATTTAGTTCATCAACCAAGCTGTTGATCGACGTTACGAGCGATATTAGCTCTTGAAGCTTCCTCTGATACTCGGGGTTACTAAGGTCCAACCCAGTTACTGTGTATATCGATGTGTCGCCCTTTTTCTTATACCGTTCGTTCAGAAACCAAGTGAACATTTTAAGGTGATTAGGATCCTGCAGAAACAAGTAGGATTTCCGATCAGCCCAGGCACCTCGATGATCCTCGATGTTTTCGAGGATATAGTTTAGGATGAACACCGATTCTTGAACTTGCGTCAATGTTCCACTCCCAACTTTTGCTACTCGTACTTCCTCGCTGTAATCCCTCAGGATGTTGCGGACGTGTTGCCCTTGCGTGATGCGCTGGTAGAGGTCAATAGCGCGATAGGCAACACGGACAGCGTCACGCAACGTCGGATCAGCCACAGAGTTGAGGTCATCATACATCCACTTCGTCGCTTCGTAGGGCATCCGCCTAAGATCCGTCTCGAACGCGTTACGCCATGCCGCGCCCATACTTGGAATCAGGAGTGGATCTGCAAGGAGCGTCGTCAACAACTGTCTGGCGTTAGGGAAGAGTCTCTTCAGCACTTGGTTCGATTCAAGACTGTCACGCAGAGATTTAAAGAACGTCAGTGCCAGCTCCTGCTTGAATCGATCGGCAATGAACTGAGCGGTCGCATTTACCAGCTGCGTTTCGAACGGCACTGCAACACCCGCTGCCGAACTTATGGCGCTAACCTGCTGCACATATACACTGGTCCCCGATAGACGAATCGGTATAGATTGTACTTGCAAATAGCCTAGACGATCTGCTGGCACCTTTTTGAGTAGTTCATCATATCTGGGTAGCTTGTCGAAGCCAATACTCTCATAGTCCTTAAGGATATCGTTTACATTTTTTTTTGTAACGTTGTCGGCTAAATACAAATCCAGCCCCGGTGGGCTCTTACTAAGCAAGTCATCATTCACCTCCTTGGCAGCGTGCAATACCAACATGTAGGCGAAGGCGCTTACGTCCTTCGCCTCCTGACCGCGCATGTGATAGGGGGCGATGAGTAATGTGGTTAGGGTGAACAAGAAAGTCAGGTAGCGAAACATGACGGCTCTCCGATTGTTTAATGGAAGTCAGTAAATACGTTTGATCTTTAAACTGCTACCTTGGCAAAATGCATTGTCGAAAGGTATTGCGATATTTAAATTAATTGAATATGGAAGGGTAACGTGACAATACTTTTACACAAGTTTATTGATTGTCTCTACGAGCGATGAATCCACATGCACTAGCGATGTGCTTACAAGTTAATTGATAACTTGCATCAGGGGCTCATTACTTTAGTCATAACATTCATCCACATAGTGGCACGTGCAACCTGCGATCTCGAATGTGAGTGATCGCAAGCACGTTAGTTTATGGCGCTTGTTCGCTGTAGGCGCTTGCGTGCGAGAGTGCGTATGGACCCACCCCCAACTCTCTACGTGATTATCTCCGCCCTAAGATTCAAATACGACACATACCGCTCTTCATCGATAGTGCCTTCCTCGACGGCGGCTTTGACGGCACAGCCGGGCTCGTGTGTGTGTGTGCAGGAGTTGAACCTGCAGTGTTCAGCGACGGGGGCGAACTCTTCGAAGTAGAATGGGAGCTCATCCGCACCCAATTCCCAGAGGGCAAACTCGCGTATGCCGGGGGTATCGATAGCGATTCCGCCATGACGCAACGGTATTACGATGGCGGCCGTGGTGGTGTGACGCCCCTTGTCGTACTTCCGGGATATCTCGCCAACGGCTTGGGGAATGTTGCTGATGAGATTAATAAGGGAGGATTTGCCAACTCCGGATGGACCAGCAAGCAACGAGGTGTGCGCCACGAGATGCTGCTCGAGTTCAGCAATGCCCTGCCCCGTCGTCACGCTTGTGAACAGAACCGGAATGCCGAGGTCCTCGGAGTAGATTCGGAGGTCATCGACAAAGTCCTGGCGATACTCCTCCGGAATGAGGTCGATCTTGTTGATCACGATCAGCGGGGCAAGCTCACCCTTGTCTGCAGCGATCAAGTACCGGTCGATGAGTCGCTTTTTATAGTCCGGCTGGGCTGCTGCCACAACTATGCAGAGCTGCTCGGCGTTGGCTACCAGCACCTGCTCCTTCTTGCCACGTCCGGCGGCCTTGCGCGACAGAACAGTGGTGCGTTCTTCGACCTTGACGATCGATGCCACTGCCGAATCGCGCTGATCGGGCAGGATCCAGACCGTGTCGCCAACGGCCACTAAACTGGACGTGTGGGGAACGTCAATAATTCCAGACACGGAACAATCCCACACCGACTCGGCAGTAGCGACCAGCCAGCGCGGACCAAGCGGGCGCATCACCGTCCCCTGCAAAGCCCCTTCAGGAATTGCTCCTCTCTTTACTCGCGTGCTTGTTCTGTCCAGCAGCTTGGCCCGCTCCCTGGTGCGCGCCCGGTAGCCGAGTTGCTGCTCTTCGCTTTCGGGCTGAGCATCGTTGTAGTCGTGTATGCGTTTTGCCACAGGATGAGTTGGTTCGTATCTTCCGACAGTTTGATTTCAAATTAACAGGAACCCTTTGAACTACCGGTGGATCACCCGGGAATGTACCGATGAAAATGCCGTCCAAACGATAAGCTCAACCTTAGATATCCCTCGACCGATCGCACAAGTGCTGGTAGGTCGCGGGATCGGGACCGTTGAACAAGTTCAACGGTTCTTCGAACCATCGCTCGATCATCTCCATTCACCATGGCTCATGGATGGTATGGAGGTGGCGGTAGACCGTATCCTGCGTGCCATTGCCGGCCGCGAGGTGATATGGATCCACGGCGATTATGACGTTGACGGCACGTCGAGTACTGCCATGACGCTCCATTTCCTGCGAAGGATTGGAGCCACGGCAGATTACCATATTCCCAGTCGACTCGATGAGGGCTTCGGCTTTACGCCGCAGTCCGTGGATCGTGCTCATCACGCAGGCGCTACGGTCATCGTAACGGTCGATGTCGGCGTCACCGCTTCGAAGGCTGTTGATCACGCGCGAGAACTCGGCATCGATGTGATCGTCTGTGATCACCACCAAGCCGCTGAAGAGATTCCCTCCTGCCTTGCGCTGCTCAACCCGGTAAAGCCCGGATGTCCGTATCCGTTTAAGGACCTTGCAGCCTGCGGCGTAGCCTTCAAGCTCGTGCAGGCCCTGAGTCAACGTCAGGGACACCCTGAACTTGCCTACGAATACCTCGACTTCGTTGCCATTGCCTCGGCGGCTGATATCGCCCCCCTGGTTGGAGAAAATCGCGTCCTGAGCCACTTTGGACTGGAACTTCTCAACTCCTATCCCCGACCGGGTTTCAAGGGGCTCGTTGACTGCGCAAGTCTGCCCCTTGGCGAGCTGACCAACTCGAGCGTGATCTTCGGAATCGCGCCTCGGATCAATGCTGCCGGACGCCTCGGAGACCCACGCCGGGCCGTGGAAATGATGCTCCAGGAGGATGAACTCCGCGCCTTCCAGATCGCCCAGGAACTGGAACGCGACAACCGTCAGCGTCGCTCGATCGACGAGCATACGTTTGAGGAAGCAGCCGTCATGGCACTCAAACAACTCTCAAGCGGCAGCGGTAAGGCCTTGATATTGCACAATGAACACTGGCATGCCGGTGTGATCGGTATCGTGGCCTCTCGCCTTGTTGAACGCTTCAACGTGCCGGCAATCATGCTCACCACTATCGATGGCATCGCCAAAGGTTCGGCACGCTCGGTGCGTCAGTTCGACATTCACGGCGCTCTGAAGCAGTGCGAGGATCTGATGATCGAGTTCGGCGGACATATCCATGCCGCCGGTCTATCACTGAAAGTGGAAAACATCCCGGAACTGCAGCGACGTCTCGATGAGATAGCCGGCGCTGCACTGGCCACGATGGAGATGGAACACGAGCTGGTGATCGACACCGAACTCCAGCTGAATCAGCTATCCCCTTCATTCTTCAAGCATTTGGCCAAGTTCGCCCCCTACGGACATCAAAATCAGCGTCCGCTCTTTGTCACCGATGAGGTGACGTCGGCCAACGGCGTCAAGATCGTTGGCAACAACCATCTGAAGTTCCGCGCGATGCACAAGAACTTTCAACTGGACGCGATCGGTTTCGGACTGGGCGACAAGATCGGCGAGGTCTCTCATGGCCGTTCATTTTCAATGGTTTACACGCTTGAGGAGAACCTGTTCAACGGTGGCTCCTCACCACAGATCCGGATCAGGGATATCCATCCGCACCGCTGAATTAGCGGCTGGTTCGTCCGCGATGCATGAGCGCTCACTTGGACATCAAAGCGGTGCGATTCGGCCGCATTACGGGGATCACCTCTGCCGACCAAGTTCTGGTTGAGACCGAGGATGATTCCAAGGGGCTGCCCCTTCCCTTCCCAATTGGCCGGCACTTCGGTAGCGATAGGGCGCTTGCCGAAGCAACACTCATAAACAGCAGAGTAACATTCTTCAGCCGCCACCCGGAAGTCTCAGCGCTCCCGGTGGTGGTTCTTGAGCCTGACTATGCTGTGGATGTGACTGAGGCATCATCGTTTGTGACTGCCGGCGGATCCGACGACAGCACCATAGCCACCAAACGGCTCCGACAAACGGGTCAGGTAAGCGCGCCATTGGTCAAGGGCAACATCATCAATGCCGCCCTCGACGTGCTGGTACGCCGTCCAGCGTCCACGGACGAGGAACTTCTGCAAGAGGCGGTGCAGACGCGCCCCCTTGCTGTGGCAGCCTTGGCACTGAACCGTGCCGAGTATGAGGGTCTTCTCACATCGGTGCGCGATCTACTGACGCCGCTGCGTCGCATGGTCGACTCATGGCAGGGGGCTCAGGTGGTCCTTGAACCCTTCCTGATCTCCCCCATACTTGGCCTTCAGGGTAGGGCCGACATTGTTATTCGCCGCGGTGGGGATATTGAGGTGATAGAACTCAAAGCCGGGAAGGCTCCCCACGAGGTCAGGCATGATCATCAGGCTCAGGCAGCCAGCTATGTTGCCCTCCTCATGGCAGCGGGCACGCCCATGCAGTCGATCGCGGCTCGACTCTGGTATATCACCGACGAGCAACGCCCCCTTCGCGACGTCACAGACGTCTACGCCTCTCTTGGCTGGCTCATCGATGCCCGCAACGCCGTTGTATTGAATGAACTGCGCATACGCCGCTCAGATATGACCATGCTTCGACGGGTGATCGCCGGACCGTCGGGAATGCCTGGCATTTCGAGCTACGAGTATCAAGACGTCAAGCTGCTCTCTGAACGGCTGCAGGGCCTGCGTAATGAGGAGAAGAACATCATCGCCGAATGGATCCGCATGGCAACCAACGAGAGTCTTACCAGCCGACTTGGAGGGGGCTCGGGATGGTGCGCGGCAGATCTTTGGAGGCAGACCGAGGCCGAGCGTCGGAGCTCCCCAAATGTCATCTGCGAAATGAAGCTTGACCTGGAGCGATCGAATCTCGAAGCAATGCATCTGACCTTTCATCGCTCGCCGCAAACGG
Source organism: Candidatus Kapaibacterium sp. (assembly GCA_018882895.1). Lineage (GTDB taxonomy): Bacteria > Bacteroidota > Ignavibacteria > Kapaibacteriales > Kapaibacteriaceae > UBA10438. The sequence goes on along the minus strand of VERF01000015.1, from coordinate 9,075 downwards.
TGGCCACGGCGATCCGTAAGGGCGATTCGATCGTATTGCGGGAAATGTCGGATATGACGTCGGGCGACAGGCAGGCCGCGGGCCTTGAGGTCTACAAAGGCAGCGTGCGCTCGATCGACGCAACGCATGTCAGCGTCTCGCTCCGGAACAAGTATGCCAATGTCCTTGACCAGGATGGCCAGACATGGATGATAGAGCATGACGTGATTGACCAAAATGTCAGGTCCGTATCGACATCAATTCGGTCTCTTATCGATGCCGACCAACGCAGGCGCGATGTCCTTCTCGGCCTTGCAGCCCCCTGTCACGACACTCCCTCGGCGTCGGTGGCCGAGAACCTGACCGATGTGCAGCGATCCGTGGTGGAGCGTGCCGTCGCCGCCCGGGAACTGTTTCTGATCCAGGGCCCCCCGGGCTCAGGCAAGACCTCGGCCGTGCTCAGGGCAATCGTGCAGGAGCTGCTTCGGCTCGACGGGCATCGGGTTCTGGCGCTGGCATACACGAACCGCGCAGCTAACGAGATCTGCGATGTGCTGGAGCGTAACGGTGTGTCATTCCTTCGTCACGGCAGCCTCGAGGGAGCAACCGGCGAGGGTTCGATTCCACGTCTGGCGCGTGAGCTCGATCCGGTGAGACTGGCAGACGAAATCAGCCGCGCCAGGGTGATCGTGGCCACAGTGGCATCGCTGAATTCCAGCAGCGAGATCTTCGCCTTCCGCAGCTTCGACACCGTCATCGTCGACGAGGCTTCGCAGATCGTGGAGCCACAGCTGATTGGTACTCTGGCCCGATGCAAGCGCACGATCATGATCGGCGACCATTGTCAACTTCCGGCCGTGATCGGCCAGCCGGCCGAGCTTCTCAAGATCGACCGCAGCATACCGGAGAGTCTGTGTATGACGAATCTGGGGATGTCGGGCTTTGAGCGCCTCCTTCGTTGCGCAGAACGTCGCCACGACACAGCCACCGTTGCGATGCTCACACAGCAGGGACGCATGCATCAAGACGTCATGCACTTTCCGTCAGAAGCCTTCTATGGCGGACGTCTCACGTGCCTGCGCGAATCACAACGGTCGACCGAGCCGCTTCCCTGGGCCGACGTGATATCCGAGCGGATATGCATGATCGACGTGGAAACACCGCAGCAGCTAGAGGCAGAGGCACGCACCGTATGCGGCATCGCTGCCGGAATTCTGTCGCACGCCTCGGGTGATGCCACGCCCCCTTCCATCGGCATTATCACTCCGTTTCGGATCCAGAATACGTTGGTTGGACATATTCTCGACGAGCAGATCCCCTCGCACCTAAGGGACCAGGTCAGCGTAGACACCGTGGAGCGCTTCCAGGGCAGCGAACGTGATGTGATCATCTACGGAACGTCCGTTTCAACCGAACAGGAGCTCGAGTCCATCCGCTCAGATGTTCTTGTGGCAGACGTGCCAGTGGATCGCAAGCTCAACGTTGCCATCACGCGTGCACGCGAGCAGTTCATTCTCGTGGGCAACCCAACCGTGCTGGCACACTCTCCGATCTACCGGCGTCTCATGGAGTCGATTCCTCACCGTCAGGCCGCATCGTAGCTTTGCAGTCATGGCAGGACACAGCAAATGGGCCAACATCAAGCGTCGCAAGGCCGTGGTAGACGCAAAGCGGGGCAAACTCTTTACAAAGGTCTCCAAGGAGATCATCGTCGCAGCTCGGCTAGGAGGGGGCGACCCTGACGGGAATGCCCGACTACGGATGGCGATCGAAAACGCACGATCGGTCTCAATGCCGGTCGATACGATCAAGCGCGCCATCCTGCGCGGCACCGGAGAGCTCGAGGGTACTACATACGAAGACGTCATCTACGAAGGATATGGTCCGGCCGGCGTGGCCATCATCGTCGTCTGCACAACAGATCATCGCAACAGGACCACGCAAGATCTCAGAGCCACCTTCTCCAAGTATGGCGGCAACCTCGGTGAGACGAATTCGGTGAGCTGGAACTTCACACGGCGCGGAGAGATACGCGTTGAAACGACGCTGTCGGAAGACGAGCTCCTTCTGCACGGCCTGGAAGCCGGTGCAGAGGACGTGGTGATGATCGACGATGGGGCGCTTTTCTTTTGTCCAGTCGAAACCCTCGGCACATGCGCCAACAGCCTCACTGGCGCAAGCCTTGCCGTGCGTGAGCAACGTATCGTGTTTGAGCCCGGAACCATGGTGAACGTTACCGATGAAGAGCATGTGAAACTCCTCGATAAACTGCTCGATGTGCTTGATGATTACGACGACGTGCAGGAGGTGTTTCATAATGCTGACGAGGAATAGATGCGCATCCTTGGTATTGACCCCGGTTCCGTGGTGTGCGGTTATGGCGTGATCGACGTTGAGGGTTCACATCTTCGGCTGGTTGAGTACGGAGTCATCGCCGTCAAACGTCGCACGGCATCCTTCCCCGAGCGATTGAATGAGATCCACAGCCGATTGACAGCCGTCATAACCAGAACCAATCCGACGGAATGCGCGATGGAAAAGGTCTTCTACGCCAAGAATGTTCTGTCGATCGTCCAGCTGGCCCATGCCCGTGGAGTTGCCATGCTCTGCTGCGCCCAGGCCGGACACGCCCCCTTTGAATACACCCCCATGCAGGTAAAGCGCAGCGTCACCGGCCGCGGTGCGGCCGACAAAGAGCAGGTGCAGCACATGGTGCGCGCCATTTTAGAGATCGACGAGACTCCGCAGTTCTTCGATGCCACCGACGCTCTTGCAGTGGCGATTTGTCATGCCGTGAATGGCAAGCCCCCTGCCCCCGGCAAGAGGGGCGGTGCAACATCAAAGCGACAGGCCTGGGCGGAGTTCGTCAAAGCCAATCCTGACAAGGTGCGGAAACCATAAGGCGTGGTATTTTTGCACCTCTTGTTTTACGAGTAATCACCAACGGAAGTGCTCATGGCCACCAAGATTGCCATCAATGGATTTGGACGCATCGGACGCCTGGTGTTCCGTGCTCTTGTGCAACGCAATGCTGATGTCGAGATCGTCGGGATCAATGACCTGACCGATGCCACAACGCTCGCTCATCTACTGAAGTACGACTCGGTGCACGGCCGCTTCAACGGCACTGTTGTAGCCGAGGATTCTGCCATCATCGTCAACGGCCATCGTATTGTGATCTCTGCCGAGAAGCAGATCGAGAACCTGCCATGGAGCGGACTTGACGTGGTGATCGAATCGACCGGGAAGTTCACGGCCAAGGCCGACCTTGACAAGCACCTGCGTCATGCACGCAAGGTGATCCTCACTGCTCCTGCCAAGGACAAGCTTGATGGAACGATCGTACTTGGTGTGAATGACAATGAGCTGACGTCGGACATGCACGTCGTGTCGAACGCCTCCTGCACGACCAACTGCCTGGCTCCAATGGTCAAGATCCTGCACGAGAACTTCGGCATCGTCAATGGGTACATGACCACGGTGCACGCTTATACCAACGACCAGAACATTCTCGACCTGCCGCACAAGGACCTGCGCCGTGCGCGCGCCGCAGCGCAGAACATCATCCCCACCACCACCGGTGCGGCTAAGGCCGTCAGCGAGGTTATGCCCGAGATGAAGGGTCGCCTTGACGGCATGGCTTTCCGCGTGCCAACGCCTGACGGATCGGTGACGGACTTCACGGCCGTTCTGGCCAAGCCCGCATCCAAGGATGAGATCAATGCCGCATTCAAGGCAGCTTCCGAAGGTGCGATGAAGGGAATTCTTGAGTACTGTACCGACCCGGTAGTATCCTCCGACATCGTCGGCAATCCGCACTCATGCATCTTCGATGCCCTCAGCACCATGTCGATGGGCACAACCGTAAAGGTCGTTGGCTGGTACGACAATGAATGGGGCTATTCAAACCGTATCGCTGATCTTCTGATGCGAGTGACGGCGTGATCCGCTCGATCTCGGACATGGAGGTTGCCGGCAAGCGTGTGCTTGTGCGGGTTGACTTCAACATTCCGTTAGACGAATCGGGAGCGATCACTGACGATACACGCATTGTTGAGTCCATACCCACGATCATGTCGATCGTGGACCGTGGCGGTGTGGCGATTCTGATGTCGCACCTTGGCCGTCCCAAAGGCAAGCCGAACGATAAGTACACGCTACGTCCGGTGGCCGAGCACTTGGCCAGCATGATGCGCATGCGTGGCGTGGCCGTGAACTTCGCGCCTGAATGCGCTGGCCCCGTTGCAGAAGAGGCAGTCGCGCAGGCCCCCTACGGAAGCATCGTGCTTCTGGAGAATCTTCGCTTCCATGCCGAAGAAGAGGCCAATGACCCTGACTTCTGCGCGCAACTGGCGCGTCTGGGAGATATGTACTGCAATGATGCTTTCGGCACGGCGCACCGGGCCCATGCCAGCACGGCTGGCATCGCATCTCACTTTGCCGCGAGATGTGCCGGCCTGCTCATCATGAAGGAGCTTGAGTACCTTGGCAAGGCGCTAGCCAATCCAAAGCGGCCACTGGTGGCGATCATGGGAGGATCGAAGATCTCCGGAAAGATCGATGTGATCAATGCCCTGCTCTCATCGTGCGATACGATCCTTATCGGTGGCGGCATGATGTTCACATTTCTCAAGGCAAAGGGGCTTGGCATTGGCAGCTCCTTGGTCGAAGATGACCGTGTGGAGCTTGCGCGTCAGCTGATGCAGCTTGCGTCTGAAAAAGGAGTGCAACTGATCATCCCGTCTGATGCCGTTGTGGCGTCGACGTTTGCCGACACACCGGACAACCACGTTGTGAGCGTTGATGCGATACCTGATGGAATGATGGGGCTCGACATTGGTCCTGATACCCAGCGCGCATTCGCTGGGGTCGTCGGCTCGGCCGGCACGGTGATCTGGAATGGACCGATGGGCGTGTTTGAGTTCAAGAATTTTCAGGCGGGCACGCGAGCCGTGGCAGACGCGATGGCCTCGGCAACAGCCACGGGCGTTATCACCATCGTTGGTGGAGGCGACTCGGCAGCGGCCGTAACGCAATTCGGTCACGCCAAAAACGTCACCCACGTCTCAACCGGCGGAGGTGCCTCACTCGAGTTTCTCGAGGGCAAGGCGCTCCCCGGAGTCATCGCACTCGAGGCATAAAACATGTCTTCATTTTATGGTCAGGGGCGCGGCCTGAGCGCCTTTCCCCCTGTGATCAAGTTCCTGCTGCTCTCCAACGTGGGCATCTTCCTGTTTCAGGCCCTGATGCTAACGGGATTAACGTTTGGTGGCGTACCGATCGACAACGTCATCACACAGGTCTTTGCACTTTGGCCTGTTGAGAGCGGCCTCTTCTTCCCATGGCAGGTGCTTTCGTACCAGTTCATGCACGGAGGCATTGGTCACCTGTTCTTCAACATGCTCGCCCTGTGGATGTTCGGCATGGAACTCGAGCATCTCTGGGGCTCACGGCGATTTGCGGTCTATTACCTGCTTTGCGGTGTCGCAGCCGCGGTGGTGCATCTATCGGTGCATCCGATCATTGATGGAAGTCTTGTGCCGACCATCGGTGCCTCGGGCTCGATCATGGGAGTGTTGCTTGCCTTCGGTATGACGTTCCCGGATCGGCCTATCATGATGTTCCCGCTCTTCTTCCCGATCCCTGCGCGCATCTTCGTGATGATCTATGCAGGCTTCGACCTCTTGAATGGTCTGATGAACACCAGTGATGGCGTGGCCCACTTCGCCCACCTCGGTGGCGCCCTTGGAGGATTCCTTCTGATGAAGTTCGGCTCTAAACTCATGCAACGCGTCGATGCCGGCGCGGGAGGCTTTCATTCAGGCAGACGTGGAATCGTTGACGTCGAGTACCGCGACATCCCAATGCCGCAGTCGATGACGTCGAGCTTCCGGCGCCCCGAGCCCCCTACCGTCCATGAGATGCCACAGCGCAATACGCCCACGCGATTCATGGTTAACGGCGAGCCGATCTCGCAAGAACAGATCGATGCGATCCTCGACAAGATCTCGCACGGCGGTTATCACGGTCTGAGCGAGCGCGAGAAGAACATTCTTTTTGAAGTCAGCCGGCAGCTGTAATGTCAACCCCAGCACCATCAGCCCCCTACTGCGAATCGCTCACAACGTACAAGCGTCGGCAGACCATCACCGCTCAGATCGGTGATCTGACGATGGGATCATCGGCACCTATCCGAGTGCAGTCGATGACCACCACCAATACGATGGACACCGAGGCTACCATCGAGCAGTCCATCCGCATGATTGATGTTGGCTGTGAGCTGGTGCGCATCACGGCACCAAGCATTCGTGAGGCCAAGAATCTGGAGCACATTCGCAATGGCCTGCGGTCAAGGGGCTATTCTACCCCGCTTGTGGCCGACATTCACTTTACACCCAATGCCGCTGAGATTGCAGCTCGCCTCGTCGAGAAGGTGCGCATCAATCCGGGCAACTATGTCGATAAGAAGCAATTCAACATCATTGAGTACACCGATGCGCAGTATGCCGAAGAGCTTGAGCGCATCCGCGACAGGTTTGTGCCCCTTGTAAAGATCTGTAAGGAACACGGCACGGCGATGCGAATTGGTACCAATCATGGATCGCTTTCGGACCGCATCATGAGTCGCTATGGAGACTCGCCCCACGGCATGGTGGAATCTGCTCTTGAGTTTCTTCGCATAGCTGACGATGAGGGGTTCGACAACATCGTCCTGTCGATGAAGTCGAGCAACCCAATCGTGATGATCCACGCCTACCGTCTTCTGGTTGCCACACTCAACGAGCAGAAGATGAAGCCCTATCCATTGCACCTCGGTGTGACCGAGGCAGGAGACGGTGAGGACGGACGTGTTAAGAGCGCACTTGGAATCGGCACGCTCTTGCAGGACGGTCTGGGCGACACTGTTCGCGTATCGCTCACCGAGGAACCTGAGGCCGAGATCCCGGTGGCACGCGCCCTGATCCGGAGGTACGCACAGTGAGATCACCATACAGCTATCACCGCCGTCAGACTCATGCCGTTGCCGTGATTGGTCACGATAACGTTCCTCGTGTTGTTGCTGATCTCAGCTCTGTCCGAATTTCTTCAATGGAGGACCTTGCTTCGACCGGACATCTCTATGACGCCGTGACCGATAAGTGGACGATGACCGATCAGGCTGCAGAGTTTCTCTACATGGGTACTAGCCCCCTGCCCTACATGGCACCGGCAGGAACACGTCAACTTCTGGACGTCTCGACTTGGCTTGGGCACGACGATCATTTTTACTGCGTACCTGTATTCACGATCGCCGAATGGCGCAACGTCGAGACGCGTCACACAGTGATGAACGTCGTACGCTGTTCAGCCAACGAGCTCTCCGATGCTGTGCTGCACGAGCTGGCTGAAGATGCAACCGTGGTGCTCATGATCAGTAGCAACGAAGCGAGCTTTTACACCACCATGCGTGCGTGTGGCGACCGTATGCTGTCGGCACACGTGCACATGCCCGTCATCCTTGAGTATCATAGCAGCGAAGCATCACTTGAGAATGGAATCCTTGATGCCTCAACCGATGTAGGGGGCTTACTCGTCGAAGGACTCGGAGACGCAGTGATGCTGACCCTCCGTTCGGACGATCAGATCGACTCGGCAACATCGGTGCGCACAGCCTTCGGGATACTGCAGGCGGCGCGCACGCGCATGACAAAGACTGAGTACATCAGCTGTCCATCCTGCGGTCGAACGCTCTTCGATCTTCAGGAAACAACGTCAATGATTCGCTCGCACACCGATCACCTCAAGGGTGTGAAGATCGGCATCATGGGCTGCATCGTGAACGGTCCAGGCGAGATGGCCGATGCCGACTATGGCTATGTTGGCTCCGGTCCCGACCGCATCACCCTCTACCGCGGCCAGGAAATCGTCAAACGCAACGTCCCATCGGCCCACGCCGTCCAAGAGCTCATCGGCATCATCAGAGATGATGAACGCTGGGTGGAGAGATGAGGGGCGGCAACTAGTTACTAGTTACTAGTTACTAGTTACTAGTTACTAGTTACTAGTTACTAGTTACTAGTTACTAGTTACGACCAGTTTGTTGTGGCTGGGCTACGACTTGTCCGTCAACAGCTTCACATTCGTCGGATGATCAATCGGTGAGCTTCATTTCTACCCGGCGGTTCTGCTGGCGGATCTCATCGGTCGAACCACGCAGCATGGGGCGGCGCTTTCCGTATCCTTTTGCCGTCAGGCGCGAAGCATCAATCCCCGCAGAGATGACGAAGGTGCGAACAGCATCGGCACGGCGTTGGGAAAGTCCGTCATTATAATCGTCTGTTCCTTTGTCGTCTGTGTGACCCTCGAACTGAACGCGGACGGACAGTTCGGAACGGAGGAGGGCTACTACGCGCTCAAGTTCGGGCATTGACTCGGACTTCAGTTCTGACTTATCGAGGTCGAAGAAGACCAAGAGTTGACCACCTCCACCGCGTAGTGGTGACAGATCGATGTCTTTCGTGATGGTTCGCCCCTTGGCACCGGACGGAACTTCATACCGTTCTGAATGGAAGATGTGGTCAGGTGCAGAGGCGGTGATCGAGTACAGACGTCCGGCCGGAAGCGTTGCGTAATAAGCACCCGACTGGTCGTCGCTGTAAAGCGTCGCCACGCGCTTGCCGGTCTTTAGGTCTGTTATGGTGATCTCAGCGCCGATCATCTCCCCGGACTTTTCGTCGCGCACGACACCTTCAACCAGCGTAACCGGTTCGCCTGGGAATGGATTTGGCGTCAGCGTGTAATTGTCATAATCACCGTTTGCTGTCGTCCTGCTGAACATCGCACGATCCGAATTCGGCAGAGCACCGTAGAACAACTCATCAGCGGCGGAATTGATCGGTTCGCGCATGCGTCGGAGGTTAGAGGCCGAGGCGTTTTGAACCGTAGCAACGTAAATATCAAACCCGCCGGCTCCTCCGGAGCGGTTTGAGGCAAAGTAGAGCGTACGTCCGTCGGGCGCGATGACCGGCGACATTTCGCCGGACGGTGAGTTAACACCGGCAACCGGAATGGCGATGCTCCACTCGCTGCCATCCCACGTGCTGGTATAGATGTCCG
>VERF01000115.1 GCA_018882895.1 Candidatus Kapaibacterium sp. | reverse complement strand
GCACAGCCGACACCGAAAGAGATGGGTAGAAGAACGAGTTGTTCGCCTCAGGAAGCGTTGTTGACCACTCGTTGCGACCCGTGAAGTTGAAGAAGAGGGCGTTCTTGTAATCGAAGCGCAGATCCGTGTAGTAGGCCATGGTGCGCTTGCGGGAGATACCCTGGTTTGCAATGCGGCCGGCGTAGTTGTTGATCGCACCCGGATTTGTTGGGTCGCCAACACCATCAGCCTGAGCATAATCGAAGTTGAACTCAGACGAATACATATTCTGTCCGACGAGTGCCTGAAGGTGGATGTCGTCGGTGAGATCCGTATTCCAGGTCACGATGAGGTCCGACGTCAGGTCGCTCAACGTGTTGTTGTCCGTGAAGAGACGACCCGACGGATAGGCGCGAGAGTTCTTCGTGAACGTCTGTTTGCGGTTGTCGTTGTAGTAGTCAAGACCGATACGGTACATGACATCCAGTCCAGGGGTAATGGACCAGTCAACTTGGGCGTTACCGAACAGGCGGTTAACCTCGTCAGTGAAGACGTTGTTGTTCACGGTCCAGAACGGGTTGTCGTATCCCACGCCCGCGCGATAGGTCCGCTGAGTTCCATCAGGGAAACTGTAGGCAGCAGGATTATCGACGGCATCGGCACCAAAGCCATTCGAGTTGTCGAATGTCTGTGGCGTGCGAAGCAAGCTGAGCATCACACCCGAGACGTTCGAACCTTGCTGAATTCGCGTGCCACCAGAGTTGATGTAGTTGATGTTTGCCGAGGCGGTGACGTTCTTGGCTACTGCAGAGCTACTGCTGACCTTGAGGTTCTTCTTTGCCCACGATGAGTTGGGCACAACACCGTCCGAATTCAGATTCGAGAACGAAACAAGGTAGGTCGCGGCCTGGCTGCCACCTGACATTGTCACGGTCTGATTCTGCGTCAGACCGGTGCGGAAGAATGCATCGGCAGGGTTGACAGGAGCGACCGGGTCTTTCGCAGCCGGGTTGCTCTTGCCAACGATCGCGCCACGGCGGTCCCACTTGTAAGCAGAGTTGCCATCAAATCGGAGTGTGTCGATCAAGGCGCCCCAAGCACGGGAAGCTCCGGATGAAAACGCATAGCGTCCACCAGCCCCTTGCGAGTACTTCGACTGCATTTCAGGCAGCTTGTTGACCTGATCAAATGCCCACGAACCATCAACGCTGATGTTGACCTTGCCATCAGAGGCGCGGCCCTTCTTTGTTGTGATGATGATGGCTCCGCCGGCTGCACGGATACCATACAGAGCCGTGGCGGCAGGTCCTTTGAGAACCGTCATGTTCTCGATAGAGTTTGGATCGAGATCCATGGCGCGGTTCGAATATGCCACCGAACCGGTTGTTCCCTCGGATGCCAGCTGCGAGTTGTCGATCGGAATACCGTCGACAACGAACAATGGCTGATTGTCACCCGTGAGTGATGACGATCCACGAATTCGGATATACGACGACGCACCAGGCACGCCCGTCGAGTTATTGACCTGTACACCGGCCACGCGTGAAGCAAGGGCATTAACGACGTTGGTCTCCCGAGCGGCCACGATCTGGTCACCGCCGAGCTCCTGCGTCGAATATCCCAGAGACTTCTTCGAGCGCTCCAGGCCGATGGCCGTGACGACAACTTCGGACTCGCGGGACTCGTCGTTTTCGAGGACAACATTGATGACGTTGTTCTCGCCAACCGAAATCTCACGGGTCTTCTTGCCAACAAGTTTGAAGACTAGGGTCGCACCATCTGCAGCCTTAATCGCATAAGTGCCATTGTTTCGAGAGAACGTTCCCGTCCTGGTTCCCTTGACTTGAATGACAGCCCCCGATAGCGCAGTACCGTCACTGTCGGTGATGGTACCGGTGATTGTTCGGTCCTGTGCGCTTGCTATCACCACTGTAGCAAGCATGACCGTTAAGAGGTAGAAAACTCGTTTCATACTCCTGCACGAAATAGTGGAAGAAACTGTTGCCCGTTCGATTTTTTGACGTTGTGTTTTGCCCGATTACGATTTCTGTCCCCGTCAAACGTAACATACAGACATTGCTCTGACTCTTCACATTCAACCGTTTTCTATTGCTTTGTATCGCAGCAGATTCACCCCTGAGCCTCATTGCGATTTCTCAATGTAACAAAAAGAAAAACCGTTGCTAACAATGACGGTAGCAACGGTTACAAAAGTTATCCACGATTATCTCTGTCTAGGCAGAGATAATGGGGCAGGGGGCTGACAGGTATTGGTCAGGCAGGACGCCTTGCGTAGGTCCGATTCAAAGCACCTTTTACCAAAAGAATGCCCCCCCCGAAGAGCCACGTCGAGACGATGCCGTTGAGCAGGAAGTTGCCAGAGTCGCGATAAAACGCCAAACCGGCTCCGTAGCAAGTCATAAGTCCCTCAATGCTATGCGGATACATCGAACCATGCAGCCAAACGGCAGCATTGGTGATGAGGAAGAATCCGATGCCGGCGGCACTGCCGCCCAAAAGAATCGCCTTCGATGGAGACCACTTGTCGAGGCCACGGCCCAACATGGCTGTCAGAATGATGCAGCCATACACATATGGCTGAGCTGTATGGAACGCGTACTCGGTACCGAAGGCAACGCCCATGGCCAGGTCACTGAGAATCATGGCAGCCAGCGGCACGAGAACCGACCTGCGGTCATTAAACAACAAGCCGCCACACAATGCCACCGCAAGCACGGGCGTGAAGTTTGGCCAATGCGGCAGCAGGCGCGTAAACGCGATACTGACAATCGTCAGGGTCATCCAAAGGTCATGGTTGCGCTTCATGGCAGGTCGATCCGGAAAGGGGCGTTGCTGATTCGTTTAGTTTACATAATGCAGATTATGTTGCAGAAGTAGAGATGCCGAGAGCCTCG
>VERF01000114.1 GCA_018882895.1 Candidatus Kapaibacterium sp. | reverse complement strand
CGAGGCTCTCGGCATCTCTACTTCTGCAACATAATCTGCATTATGTAAACTAAACGAATCAGCAACGCCCCTTTCCGGATCGACCTGCCATGAAGCGCAACCATGACCTTTGGATGACCCTGACGATCGTCAGTATCGCGTTTACGCGCCTGCTGCCGCATTGGCCAAACTTCACGCCAGTGCTTGCGGTGGCATTGTGTGGCGGCATGTTGTTTAATGACCGCAGGTCGGTTCTCGTGCCACTTGCTGCCATGGTTCTCAGTGACCTGGCCATGGGCATTGCCTTCGGTACCGAGTACGCGGTCCATACAGCTCAGCCATATGTGTATGGCTGCATCATACTGACAGCCATGTTGGGCCGTGGCCTCGACAAGTGGTCTGCCTCGAAGGCGATTCTTTTGGGCGGCAGTGCCGCCAGCATCGGATTCTTCCTCATCACCAATGCTGCCGTTTGGCTGCATGGTTCGATGTATCCGCATAGTATTGAGGGACTTATGACTTGTTACGCAGCCGGGTTGGCGTTCTATCGCGACTCTGGCAACTTCCTGCTGAACGGCATCGTCTCGACGTGGCTCTTCGGCGGGGTCATTCTTATGGCTAAGAGTGCTATAAATCGGACCTACGCAAGGCGTCCTGCCTGACCAAAACCTGCCAGCCCCCTGCCCCATGATCTCTGCCTAGTCGGAGATAATCGTGGATAACTTTTATAACCGTTGCTATCATCAAAGTTAGCAACGGTTTTTCTTTTTGCTACATTAACAAATCGCAATGAGGCTCAGGGGTGAATCTGCTGCGATACGGGGCCATAGAAAACGCTCGAATATGAAGCTTGCAAGGCATGTCTGCAGCGTTATGATTGACGGGGACAGAAATCGTAATCCGGCAGAACACAACGATGAAAAGTCGAACGGGCAACAGTTTCTTCCACTATTTCGTGCAGGAGTATGAAACGAGTTTTCTACCTCTTTACGGTCATGCTTGCTACAGTGGTGATAGCAAGCGCACAGGACCGAACAATCACCGGTACCATCACCGACAGTGACGGTACTGCGCTATCGGGGGCTGTCATTCAAGTCAAGGGAACCAGGACGGGTACGTTCTCTCGAAACAATGGCACATATGCGATCAAGGCTGCAGATGGTGCGACCCTGGTCTTCAAACTTGTTGGCAAGAAGAATCGCGAAATCGCTGTTGGCGAGAACAACGTCATCAACGTTGTGCTCGAAAACGACGAATCCCGCGAGTCCGAAGTTGTCGTCACGGCCATCGGCCTGGAGCGCTCGAAGAAGTCTCTGGGATATTCGACGCAGGAGCTTGGAGGCGACCAGATCGTGGCTGCTCGGGAGACCAACGTCGTTAATGCCCTTGCTTCACGCGTGGCCGGTGTGCAGGTCAATAACTCGACGGGCGTGCCTGGTGCGTCGTCGTATATCCGAATTCGTGGATCGTCATCACTTACGGGTGATAATCAGCCACTGTTCGTTGTCGACGGTATTCCGATCGACAACTCACAAGTGGCATCCGAGGGAACAACCGGTTCGGTGGCATACTCAAACCGCGCCATGGACATTGATCCAAACTCAATCGAGAATATGACGGTTCTCAAAGGACCTGCCGCCACGGCTCTGTATGGTATCCGTGCAGCCGGCGGAGCCATCATCATCACGACAAAGAAGGGCCGCGCCTCTGATGGCAAGGTTAACATCAGCGTTGATGGTTCGTGGGCATTTGATCAGGTCAACAAGTTGCCTGAACTCCAGTCACGTTGGTCTCAAGGTGCGGGCGGACGTTATGCTTTCTCATCAGGTGCGTCGCGCTCCTGGGGAGCGCTGATCGACACGCTGCGCTTTGATGGCAACTCTGCCTACAAATGGGACCGCCGTGGTGCGATCGTTGGCAAGAGTAACCCGGCAGCGAAAGACCCGGTAGTTCCTGTCAACCCCGCCGATGCGTTCTTCCGCACCGGCCTGACACAGAATCAATCAGTGACCATGTCTGGTGGCAGCCAGGCGGCAACCTACCTTGTTTCGTTCTCGAATCTGAACTCAGACGGTATTGTTCCAAATTCGTCATGGGCGAAGAAGAACCTCAAGGTCAGCAGTAGTTCTTCCGTTGCCAAGAATGTAACGGCCTCGGCAAATATCAACTACGTCAACTCGGGTGGATCACGCATCCAACAGGGCTCGAACATCTCGGGTGTGATGCTCAGTTTGCTACGTACGCCTCCAACGTTTGACAACGCAAATGGATTTGGCCAAGATGCCCTTACCACTCCGTCGGCATATAGCTTCCCCGACGGAACTCAGCGGACTTATCGCGCTGGCGCAGGATACGACAACCCGTTCTGGACCGTGAACAACAACGTCTTCACCGACGAGGTCAACCGCCTGTTCGGTAATGCCCAGGTTGACTGGTCCATTACCCCTGGACTGGATGTCATGTACCGTATCGGTCTCGACTACTACAACGACAACCGCAAGCAGACGTTCTTGAAGAACTCTCGCGCCTATCCGTCGGGTCGTCTCTTCACGGACAACAACACGTTGAGCGACCTGACATCGGACCTCATCGTGACCTGGAATACGGATCTCACCGACGACATCCACCTCCAGGCACTCGTCGGACAAAACCTGTATTCGTCTGAGTTCAACTTCGATTATGCTCAGGCTGATGGTGTTGGCGACCCAACCAATCCGGGTGCGATCAACAACTACGCCGGCCGCATTGCAAACCAGGGTATCTCCCGCAAGCGCACCATGGCCTACTATACGGATCTGCGCTTCGATTACAAGAACGCCCTCTTCTTCAACTTCACGGGTCGCAACGAGTGGTCAACAACGCTTCCTGAGGCGAACAACTCGTTCTTCTACCCATCTCTTTCGGTGTCGGCTGTGC
>VERF01000062.1 GCA_018882895.1 Candidatus Kapaibacterium sp. | reverse complement strand
GTCAGGGACGGATTACGGATTACGGATTACGGAGGACGGATTACGGATTACGGATTACGGAGGACGGATTACGGAGGACGGATTACGGAGGACGGATTACGGAGGACGGATTACGGAGGACGGATTACGGATTACGGAGGACCTCAATGGTACCCAGCACCTCGTCACTCGTAACTCGTAACTCGTAACTCGTAACTCGTAACTCGTAACTCGTAACTCGTAACTCGTCACTCGTCACTCGTCACTCGTCACTCGTCAGGACGGGCTGAGAGCCAGTCCATCGCTTGGGGCATCGTCGAGATTGGGCTTTGGTTGTTCGGGGGCGGCGGCCTTGATGCGTTCGCGGAAGGCTTCCACGTCCTTGATCATTGGGCGAAGTGGCTCACCTTTGATCAGCATGTCGAGTTCTTCGGCATCAAGCGTTTCGCGTTCGATAAGGGCCTTTGAGCATCGGTGCAGCAGGTCCAGATTGTCGCGCATGAGCTGTTCGGCGGCGCTTTCTGCATCGATGATGATGCGTCGCACTTCACCGTCGATCGTGCGGGCAGTCTCTTCCGAGTGGTCACGGGGCTGAGATATCTCACGTCCGAGGAATACCTCATCCTGGTGACTTGCATAGCGGACCGGTCCGATGACGTCGCTCATACCGAACTCGCAGACCATCTTCTTGGCGATGGCTGTGGCGCGTTCAAGGTCGTTCGATGCTCCGGTGTTGAGCTGATCGAACACCACGCGCTCGGCGGCACGTCCGGCAAGCAGCGTGACAAGGCGTGTGGTGAGTTGGTCGCGACTCATCGTGTGCATCTCTTCGCTCGGCAGGTACGAGGTAACGCCGAGGGCGCGACCGCGTGGGATGATCGTGACCTTGTGGACCTGATCGCCGTGAGGCACCAGCTTGCCGGCCAGAGCATGGCCGATCTCGTGGTAAGCAGTTGTTTCCTTTTCGCGCTCGCTCATCACCATCGACTTGCGTTCGACGCCCATCAGGACCTTGTCCTTGGCGCTTTCGAAATCATACATTGTCACTTCCGTGCTGTTGCGTCGAGCTGCCAGCAGGGCGGCTTCGTTGACAAGGTTGGCAAGATCGGCTCCGCTCATGCCGGGTGTACCGCGGGCTATGATCTCGAGCTTGACGTCTTTGGCCATCGGTACTTTGCGTGTATGCACTTTCAGGATGCCTTCACGTCCATGCACGTCCGGACGATCCACGACGACCTGACGGTCGAAACGTCCCGGGCGCAGAAGGGCCGGATCCAGCACATCCGGACGGTTCGTGGCGGCCACAATGATGATGCCTGAATTCTGCTCAAAGCCGTCCATCTCCACCAGGAGCTGGTTCAATGTCTGCTCTCGCTCGTCGTGTCCGCCCCCTACACCGGCACCGCGGTGACGTCCGACGGCATCGATTTCATCGATGAATACGATACATGGGGCCTGCTTCTTAGCCTGTTCAAAGAGGTCGCGCACGCGGCTTGCGCCCACGCCCACGAACATTTCCACGAAGTCGGCTCCGGAGATCGTAAAGAACGGAACGCCTGCCTCGCCGGCCACAGCACGCGCCAGCAGGGTCTTGCCAGTGCCCGGCGGACCCAGCAGCAGGACGCCGCGAGGGATCTTGCCGCCGAGACGCGTGAAGCGCCCGGGATCTCGAAGGAATTCCACGATCTCCTTGAGTTCTTCCTTTGCCTCGTCGGCACCAGCCACGTCGGTGAACGTCACCGACAGCTGACCGTCAGTGAGCATGCGTGCGCGGCTGCGTCCAAAGGAGAAGATGCCCTTACTGCCTCCGACGCCCCCTCCCTGCATTCGCCGAGTGACGAATAGGAAGGCAACGAACAGCAGAACCCAGGGCAGGAACTGTACCAACGACATCCACCATGGAGCGTCGCCATCTTCGTACTTCCAGGAGATGCCATTTGTGGCCCAGAACTCTTCCGTGGCCGAATCGATCACGCCGAGTTTGGTCTGGAACACGTCGCCCGAGTCCAATGTCATCTTGCCACTTGGCAGGTGACCACGGTCCACCGACACGCGGTGGTTTAGTTCTCCGCGGAATTCATAGTCATTCAGCTGGGTCTTGATCACCGTGGCCCTCGCCACGTATCCCATGGCCACGTATTTCTTGTATTCGCTGTAGGTAAGGGGCTGGATGGTCTTTTCGCCCTTTTGCATCAGGATGCCAACCATCACGAGCGATACGAGGATGCCGATCCAGACCAGAACATTGCGCAGAACACGCGAAATGGTCATGTCGTTGTTATCGTCCGGATCGCGTTGCGGACGCTGCTGGCGGGGTGTGTTTCCGTTCATGGGCGCAATGACGTGTACGGTGGGGTTTTCATGCTAACGTTTCGGATTCATCGTCGAGAACCCAGATGCCGTCGAGATGACGTCCATACTCGGCGTAGTCCAAGCCGTACCCAACGACGAATTCCGGACCGATGGCACGGCCAAGATAGTCGATTGTAACGGGCTCTTGATGCATTGCCGGCTTGCTAAGCAGGGCCGCAACGGTAAGACTGCGTGGCTGCAGGACACTGAGGTGCTTTCTCAATTCCGTGATGGTCGTTCCGGAGTCGACGATGTCCTCGATGATCACAACGTGTCGATCGGCCACGTCCGTGAAGAGACCCTCGAGTGCGATGGCTCCTGAAGATGTCATCGATGTGCCGTAACTCGAGGCACGAGTGAACTCCATACGCACGGGCATGCGCAGGCGCCGAACAAGGTCGGCGGCAAAGATCACGGAGCCTTTGAGAATGATCAGGGCCGTGATCTCCTCGGCCGCATAATCAGCGTTGATCCTTGTCGCAATGGAGTCGACCATTTCGGCGATCTCGTCGGCATCGATGAAGGGGCGAAAGACGCGGTCGTTTACGACAAGTTGGGGTATATCTCTGGACATAGACGGTAGTGCTTCTCCGGTTCGATATCAGGATGTGTCAGCGGAGCGTACACAGGATGGCGCGTCGTGTGCCCTCCGTGCAAAGGCCCCTGTTCGAGCGCCGTACACCGCAGATCCACAAAATACCTTGTTCGTCAGCAACAACCTGTATGCGATTTCGCATTCGATGGGGGATTTTGGCGTCGGTCAGAATGTCACTTACAAGCTTCGTCCCGTCCATTCCGAGCAGCCGCATTCGCTCTCCTGGCTGCCAGGGCCGCCAGTACAACGATCCTGAGATGGCATCCAGGTCTATGATCGCAGCTGAATTCCCTGAGGGTGTGCTGTCAAGGATCGCCGAACGGACATCGATGGCCTCTACCTCAAGCGTCTGGTCTTCGCGATGGTAGGTTGCCGAAAGCTTGCTCAGGACAGTTATCCCTTCAGGGGGCTTTGCCGCATCAACATGTGTGATGACAATCTCGCTCCGCTCTCGAAGGGCGCTGCGCCCTGCCGACAGGGACGCCTGTGATCCAACCTCGGCTCCGGCCAGGTCATGGATGCGATCGCGGTCGGCGGTGCCCAGCCTCAGGCTCTTGTGCAGGAAAGAGTCGACAACGACGCGCGGCTCAGCGGCCAGCATGGCAACGTCAACCATTGCCGCGTGGGAGTCAAAGCGGATATGTTCTGCAAGGCGCGTCGCAGCCAGCTCATCGGCAACGGTAGACATCTCTCCCATGGCGCGCGCAAGCCGCAGAATGTTGCGACCGATGCCTTGACCGAAAACTGATTCAAGAACAGGCAGAACTTCAGCGCGAACTCGATTCCGAAGGTAGATGCCTTCGGCATTGGAAGGGTCATCAACCCACTGAACTCCAACCCCCTCGGCATACGCAACGATCTCGGTACGCCTCATTTCAAGCAGGGGGCGCACCACGCTCACAGATTCTGATAGGGGTCGACTTCGGGGGATACCGGCAAGCGTCTCAAGGGAGCCGGCACGGGCAATGTTCATCAGCACCGTTTCGATCACGTCATCCGCCGTGTGTCCGGTCATGACGATCGACGCGCCGATGGACTCGGCAAGGCCCGTTAGGTAGTCGTATCGATGTTTCCGAGCGGTGGCCTCGATGCCCAGGCCGGAAGTTTCGGCAAGCGTTGGGATGTTGATTCGGGTTGTGTGAAACGTAAGCCCCCTGCGGAGGGCTTCGGCCTCGACGAATGCGGCATCTGCCGGGGATTCCGTTCGAATGGCATGATCGACATGTGCGACGTGGACGGTAAGGTGCAGTTCGTGGGCAAGGGCTGCTACCACGTCAAGAAGCGTCATGCTGTCGACCCCACCGCTGACGGCAAGCAGCACGCATCGTTGCCGTATGCCGTGCTGCGTCAGCATCAATTGAACGCCGGATCGGACGTCCGGAGTCATTCCGCTACGGCGTCTAACTGTGTCTCAAGTTCGTCGGCAAATCGAAGCATACGATCCTCGATCTCACCATAATGATCCATGCGGACCACGTCCTGACGGCAGAAGGAGTTATTGCGGAGCCCTTTGAGATAGCCCCCGTAGTGCTTCCTGAACTCGTGGACGGCCCGGCGTTCGGGCTTTTGCTCCAATTCCATGCGCAGATGCTCGAGACATGTCTCGATGCGCTCGCGAGATGTCACCGGTGTGTAAGAGCCCGTTTCAATGAACTGCTTTGCGTTTCTGAAAATGAACGGATGACCGATGGCCGCGCGGCCGATCATCACCGCGTCGGCGCCCGTCTGATCGAAGGCGCGCTTGGCGTCTTCGGGAGTTTTTATGTCACCATTTACGATCACGGGGATCGAGACCACTTCCTTGATCTTGGGGATCCACGACCAATCGGCTTCGCCATCATGCCCCATGTCTCGCGTCCGGCAGTGCACCGTCAAAGCCTTTGCCCCAGCATCTTGGATGCGACGGGCCACGTCCAGGATGACAATATTCTCGCGCGACCATCCGAGTCGGGTCTTGACCGTTACGGGCTTGTCGACGGCATTGACGATGGCCCGGGTTAGCCGCTCCATCTGAGGGGGGTCCTTCAATAGGGCAGCTCCGGCATTGCGGACCACCACATTCTTGACCCAGCAGCCGAAGTTGATGTCGACAAACTCCGGCCCAGAATCGGCCGCCCGGCGCGCGGCGTCGACCATAACATCCTCGTCGCCCCCAAAGATCTGGATCGCCACGGGGCGCTCGTCATCGGCTAAACGCAGTTTTTCGAGTGATCGCCGGGCATCTCGCACCAGCCCGTCACTGGAAATGAACTCCGTATAAACGATATCCGCCCCATACCGCCGGCAGATCCGCCGGAATGGCATGTTGGTGACATCCTCCATCGGGGCCAGAAGAAGCCCTCTGTCTACATTTACTGTGCCGATCGTCATACCGCAAAACTACGACGGAACTCGGCCGGTTGAGGGCACGTCAGATCAACAGGCGTCTCAGCGGTTACGACAGTATATCTGCGTATTCCGCAGCCTAGGGTGCAGATACGGGGACAGGAACGGGAAAAGAAATTACGAACTGGGCATAAATCATGTTTTGTCCTAACGTCACGGCTTCGTATAATCGTGAACGCGGTTACAGTCTGCACCCACTGGGGCCTATGTAATCGTATACTATAAGCCGATCAACAACTTTACTCATTCAGGGAATTGGTCATGAAGAAACTCAGCCTCCTTGCGGCATTTGCCGCAATTGTTGTGGGCGCTCAGGCTGGTGACGGTGCTCGGACGGCAGTGCCTCAGCCAGGTATCGATACGCTGGCACCGGTCGTTACGGCCACCGCTCTTCCGTGCGGTTGCCGCGAGTTCACAGCTACGGAACTTCGAAATATCCCGGATCCACCAAGCACCCCACCGAAGGAGCGCGATCAGGTTGAGTCCGGCATTCAGCGTATCCGCCTTGCCACGGACCCACGCGCAGTCAATGCTTCGCTGTCGGATCTCACGCCAGCCGCATTCCCACAGGACAATTCGGTAAAAAGCGCCACCTTCAAGGTTTGCCTGACGGACAAGTCGAAGCCAGGCGAATTCGTCGTTGAGGTGACTGACTGGAAGAACAACATCACGCGCCAGCTCGTCAAGGTTGCTGCTGCTACTCCAGCTATCTCAGTCACATCGTTTGATTTTGGCCTCGTTAAGGTTGGTCAAACAGCCAATGGAGAAGTTACCGTTACCAACGGCGGAGACGGACCAATGATCCTTGAAGAGATCTCATTCCAGAACGGCTCACGCGTGTCGGTCACGGCAGGCGGCTCGACTCCGTATGAGATCCCAGCCAACGGCGGAACGCACAAGATCACGTTCACGTACACACCGACGCTCGCTTCGGAAAATGGTGATGAAGACGTTCTGACCGTCAAGACGCCATGCGGCGAGGTCAAGGTAAACGTCAAGGGTCGTGGCGGCGTCTCTCGCATTGCTACGGATGACTGGGATGCAGGCGTCACGTTCGACAAGTGCCTCGAGCCTGGTCTCGTCGTGCGCAACACGGGTAACGTGGACATGGTTGTGACAGCCCTTAGCATCACAGGTGCACCTGAGTTCACGATCTCAAGCCCAACGACACCACCACTTCCGCAAACGATCGCTGCCGGCGGTAGCGTAACGTTTACGAAGGTATGCTTCAAGACAGATAAGCCTGGTGACTACACGGCCACGATCGAAGTCGTCTCTGACGCAACGGACGGTGCCGACAACAAGATCAACCTCAAGGCTTCGAACACGACGAGTGTCGAAGATGAAATCGGCCAAACAGCCCGTACGTGGTTCGATGCCGGCAACAGCATGGTCGTTGTCGAAACGATCCGCCCACAGTCGGTCGTGACGATCCACGATCTGCAAGGCCGTACGCTCGCATCTGCCGTCGCTGATGCTTCCACAATGCGCTTCGATGCTTCGAGCTGGAACGGTGTCGTGGTCGTGAGCTTCACCAGCGTCGACGGTCAAGTCGCTCGCTCGCTGAGCCTGCGTCGCTAAGCCGATTCACTGCTGATCTTCCAACGGGGCATGCGCAAAAGCGCATGCCCCGTTTTCATTTCTTGCCGGTTAATGTGTGGAAGCGCACAACGAAGCCGACACTTGAGAAGAGTAGTCCGGCCACGTAACCGAGCCAGATCCCTACCGGACCGAGTTCGGTGTGAAAGCCCAGAAGGTAGCTCGTTGGCAGCGAGATCACAAGGTAGGCCACGATCACTATCCGTGTTGGAACCACTGTGTCGTGAAGTCCACGCAGAATTCCAAGGCCGGCGGCTTGGACACCGTCAAAGACTTGAAATGCGGCTGCATAGATCAGCAGCTGCGAGGCAAGGGCAATGACCTCTGGCTCACCGATGTACCATCGCGGCATCACATCGCGAAACACGATGAAGATGGTAGCGGTGACGAGCTCAAAGCCGATTGTCAGCAGCAAAGCTGACATCCCCGCCAAACGCGTCCTGGATGCATCTCCGCTTGCCTGAGCGGCAGCAATTCTATACGTGGCGGCCGAGCCTATGGCCAAAGCGACCATGAAGGTAATCGAGGCAAGGTTGATTGCCACCTGATGTGCAGCCAACGCCGCAGTGCCTAGCCATCCCATCATGATCGCACCGCCGGCGAAGGCAAGGACCTCAATGGTTATCTGAGCCCCGATCGATGCACCACTCCTTAGCATTGAACGCCGAAGCGCTGGGTCGGGCTTGGGATGAGCGTCGGTGCCTGATGCTATCGGACCATATCGCTGCCATGCAAAGGCAATGAGAGCAACCGAGAGCACGCGCGACAAGAATGTTGCCAGGCCTGCCCCCTCCACACCCATGGCAGGCAGTCCGGCCCAACCGTATATCAGAAGCGCATTCAACAGGACGTTCGCAAGGTTCGCCGTCAGGGCGATCAGCATCGGCAATCGCGTGTTGCCCGATGCCTCTATCGTCTGCTTGTAGGCTCCAAACCAGATCCGAAAGAAGAAGGATGCCACATACCACCGCAGGTAGGGCACAGCCAGCTGCGTGACCCGCTCCGGCGAGCCCAAAACGTGCAGGAAGGGGCTCAACAGCAGAAGAGCAACCACCAGACCAAACGTCACCGCCAGTGCGATACCTCGACCCGTGCGAAACACGTCAAGCAGGCGATCATGTTTGCCAAGCTCCCATGCGGCCGCTGCCGGTGCGGATATGGCCACTGTGAAGCCCACGGCGAAGAGCATTACCGGAGTGGTGGCTGACCCGGCCAAGGTCACCGCAGCGAGTGCCTCAGAACCCAAGACGCCAACCATCATGGCATCGGCCGTCAATGTGAGCATGTCGCTGACCTGGCTGGCCGCGATGGGGCCCGCCAGGCGCAGTGTCTGGCGCATATCATCAATTCTGGACATGCAGGCAATGATGCACAAAAAAGGAAAGCTCCCGTTCGTAACTTCGCCGCCATGAGTCGCTTTCGGTTTTTCTCCAACGATGTCGGTATCGACCTCGGTACGGCCAATACTCTGATATGGCAAAAGGGTAAAGGGATCGTGCTGAATGAGCCGTCGATCGTTGCGTTCGATCGTAACAACAAGAACATCATCGCGATCGGACATGAAGCCGAGAAGATGGTGGGCAAAACGCACCGTGATATCAAGACAATCCGTCCACTGAAGGATGGGGTCATCGCCGATTTCGAGATAGCCGAAGGAATGCTTCGCGCGTTCATCCAGAAATCATCCACGACGATGTCACAGGCGCGCAGGATGGTTATCTGTGTTCCCTCGGGCATCACTGAGGTGGAGAAGCGCGCCGTGCGCGACTCCGCAGAGCATGCCGGAGCGAAGCAGGTCCACCTCATCGCCGAGCCAATGGCCGCTGCTATCGGAGTCGGCATTGATGTGCATGAACCGATGGGTAACATGGTTGTCGACATCGGCGGTGGTACAACAGAGATAGCCGTGATCGCACTGTCGGGTATCGTCGTCGCTGAGTCGATTCGTATCGCCGGTGACGAGCTCACAAACTCGATCGTAAACTGGTTTAAGAGGCAGCACAACATCCTTATTGGTGACAGAACAGCCGAGATCATCAAGATCAATGTGGGCTCTGCATGGGCCCTGCCGCAGGAAATCGAGATCGAGGTCAAGGGTCGCGACCTTGTGTCGGGTACTCCCAAAAGCATCATCGTCTCGAGCGAAGAGATCCGTCAGGCGCTGAACGAAAACGTCACCACAATGGTCGAGGCCGTTCTCACACTTCTTGAGAAGACGCCACCTGAACTATCAGCTGACATCTATGATCGTGGTATCATTCTCACCGGCGGGGGAGCACTTCTCAAGGGGCTTGATGAACGTCTCCGCCGTGAGACATCACTTCCCGTCCATATTGCCGATGATCCGCTCACCGCGGTTGCACGCGGCACGGGCAAGGTGCTTGAAGATCTGGATGCATACTCCACGGTGCTCATAAAGTCGAAACGGTACTGATGCGCGGATTCATTGAATTCGTTGTCCGATTCAAGAATTACATCACCCTGATCACTCTCGTGGTGATGTCACTATCGCTCATGAGCATCGGAAACTTATCCAAGCTGGGAGGTTTCCGCGCTGTGATCGTCGGATCGATCGGATGGATTCAATCGGTGTTCTCATGGATTCCCAATCCCGTTGCCTTGAAAGCCGAAAACACCGCCCTGCGTGAGCTGAATCTTCAGCTTGCAGTGGAGGCCGCTCGCTCGCGCCAGTCGATGCTAGAGAACTCGACGTTGCGTTCGATGCTGAAGCTGCCCGCGCTGACCGAGCATCGGCTGATCGCTGCGGATGTAATCGGAAAGACCACAACGCAGCAGCGCAACTATGCAACGATCAACAAAGGACAGGCTGACGGAGTTAGGGAAGGAATGAGCGTAATCAGTGATGCGGGATTGGTTGGCATCGTCATTGGCACGTCCGAGCATTTCGCAGTTCTGCAATTGCTGATCAACCGCGATACAAGAGTTAGCGCCAAGGTACAGCGAACGCGGGTCGACGGGATTATTCAGTGGGAAGGGGAGAATATCCTCGTGCTGAAGAATGTCCCGCGGACGCTTGACGTGCGAGAAGGAGATCGCATTCTGACCTCGAACTACAGCCCACGATATCCAGCCAATCTGGTCATCGGCACAGTCCGGCAGGCCACCGATGAGGCCAACACGTTGTTTCGTCGGATCGTTGTCGACCCGGCAGTCAACTTCTCCACCCTCGAACAGGTGTTTGTTGTAGATGCCAAGCCCGATCCCGAGAGGAGCTCACTCGAGCGGATCATCGACGAACAAGTTCCTAATCGGTCGACCCCGTAAGTACAGCACTACTGAATTCCAACTCGTCCATGGCCCTGAACTTCGATCTGCGATCCTCTGCCTACGTGACCAATCCGGCGATCCGCTACATTGGTTATGGAGTCATTGCCATGCTCCTGAGTGTCACGCACGTGGTCTTTTTGCGATTTCTCGAGGTCAGCTCGGTAACGCCAGACCTCTTGCTGATCTTCACCGTGTGGATCGCTCTCGTTGAGGGACAGTTCACCGGTATGATAGCTGGCTTCCTCTGTGGTGTACTCTTCGATGTGGTCTCAACAGATGTGATAGGAACCAACGCGCTGGCCAAGACCATTGCGGGCTTCATTGCAGGCTATTTCACACGTCCGGCCTTCTTGAAGGAAACCCTCGGTAGCGCCCGGTTCCTCATGATCGTGGCCCTTTCGGGGTTTGTTCATAATCTGATCTACAACTTCTTCTTCCTTCGTCCGATGCAAGTGTCATTCCTCATGTTCTTCGTCCAGTATGGCGTTGCCTCGACGCTCTATACAACGGTCGCCGCTGTGTTTCCGATGCTCTATGTAGCGCGACGAAAGGACTAGTGCTGAAGGACTCTCTGACTCAATCTTGGTCAGGGGGCTCTGTGGATAACTCCGGCTGACCCGATACGGCCGCTCGTCGCAAATTGCTTTCTATCGTCAACGCAAGGTGGACGATACCCAACCTGAACGCATACTTCAAGCATGTACCTCTCTAAACTCGATATGGTGGGATTCAAGAGCTTCGGTCTAAAGACCGAGCTCGATTTCACCGATGGTGTAACGGCGATCGTCGGCCCAAACGGATGCGGTAAGACCAACGTCGTTGATGCGATCCGCTGGGTGCTCGGTGAACAGAAGACCTCAATGCTTCGCGCCGACTCTATGGATCAGGTGATCTTCAACGGATCGAGGACGCGCAAGCCCCTTGGCATGGCCGAAGTGTCCTTGACGATCGAGAACAACAAGCAGATCCTACCGACGGAGTACTCCCAGGTCGTGATCACGCGTCGATTGTTCCGCAACGGTGAAAGTCAGTACCTGCTGAACCGTACGCAATGTCGCTTGCGCGACATAACGGACCTGTTCATGGATACCGGAATGGGTTCTGATGCCTATTCGGTCATCGAGCTTAAGATGATCGAGACCATCCTCAGCGACAAGGCTGAAGAACGCCGTCACCTCTTCGAAGAGGCGGCTGGTGTGACCAAGTACAAGGCGCGCCGGCGCGAAGCACAGCGAAAGCTTGAGGCGGCGCAACGAGATATCGCGCGCGTACAAGACATCGCCCGAGAAGTTCAAAAGACCGTCAACTCGCTCGGACGCCAAGCCGAAAAGGCCAAGCAGCATCAGGAGCTGTCGACCCGCCTGCGTGAACTTGACAAGATCCTTTTTGCCTTCGAGTATGCAGAAGAGTACTTGCTGCTGACGCAACTGACGGCTCGCGTGGCCGAGATCCGTAAGCGCAGGCAAGAACAGGAAGCCGAACTCGGATCACTCGAGACACGGTCTCAGGCGGCCGAGGCAGAGCACCAGCAGACTGAGCTTGACCTGCGTGCTGCACTTGGTAAGGAGAACGACGTGCGCGCCTCCCTTGCCGATGTGCAGCAGTCGATCTCGGTCCTGCATGAGCGTATCCATGCAACCGAGCGAGCCCTTGAGCGACTCGATCGCGAGCAGGATGAGTCGCAGACACAGCAATCAACGATGAGCGAGGAACTCGTCAGCCTTCGGCAACGCATGGCTGCCGCAGAACAGCAGATCGCCCAGACCGCGGCCTCGCATGAGGCTCAGAAGTCAGTCACGTCAGACGCGCTTGCGGTGCTTGAGTCCGTCAGGATGGACGTTGCCTCCCGCCGTGACGAGCTGGCGGCAGCGCGCACGACGCTCGCCGAGCGCGTATCGGTTGCCGATCGATGCCGTATCCAGATCGAATCGCTTCACCGACGCCGCACCGATATCGAGCACCGCCAACGTCAGGCACATGAGCGCCTCCGTGAGGTCGAGCAGCAGATCGCTCGGGAGGGGGCTGATCTGCCGCAGATCGACGCGCAGTTGGCCGACGCGGAGTCGCGCCTGCATTCAGCAGAACAACGTCAGATCGAGCTCCAGGCGCGTCGTGAAATCCTGCAGAAGGATTCCGAAGATCTGCGATCGGCCCTTGCTCACAGCCGCGCCTCGTTGGAGTTTCTTAGCGGACTGGTCGATACGACCGAAAGCAGCAAGTTCCTGATGAACACGCCCGAATGGCAGCCGTCAGGTGAGAAACTCACTTTAGCCGAGATCATCAACACCGACCCCGATTACCGCGTGGCCATTGAGGCTGCGCTTGGTGAGGCCGGACGCTATTTTGTCGTAGCTAGTCGGGCCGAGGCACAGCAGGCCATCGCGGCATTGTCGAAGAACAATGTGGGCAAGGCAACGTTCCTTTGCCGCGACGCCATTCGGGCCGTTGCTGCGCCCCCTTCAAGTGTCGATGCCGAGGGTGCCATCGGATGGGCCTCTGAGATCGTGAAGGCCGATGATCAGCTTCGAAGTGCTCTGCGCGGTGTCCTTGGGGGCACACTTGTGGTGTCGACCATCGAAGCGGCATGGAGTGCCGTGGTGCGACC
>VERF01000014.1 GCA_018882895.1 Candidatus Kapaibacterium sp. | reverse complement strand
ATGTGGACCGTCAGAGCATCGTGCACAATGCCGTGTACCTTTACTGGCTGGAAGCGGCCCGCATTGAGTACTTCCGTGATATCGGTGTGCCGATCGATCGTGATTCGTTTGTGACCAAGCACCGCTTCGTGGTGCTCAAGACCTCGATAGAGTATCGTTACGCAGCGCAGTTCGATGATCCCTACACGGTCTATACACGCGTGCCGTTCGTGAAGAATTCATCGTTCGGTTTCGAACACGTCATCCGACATGAGAACGGAACCATCTTGGCCGTGGCCAGCAGCGTTCTGGTGCACCTCAACCCGGCAACGCAGCGCCCGGAGCGCATTCCGGATTCCTATCGCACGCTGATCCGCTCCTTCGAGGGCGACTCGGTGATCTTCTCCGACTGACCCGTCGGCGCGGTCGATCCTTCGAAGCAAACCATGGCAAGTCCAACCCGCCGTGCGGCACAGCTTGTAATGATCCGTGCCGATGCGCGGCATTGGAACGACGCAACATACCGGCACACCATTGAACGTCTCATCGACCGTGGGGTAGGGGGCGTGGGGGTGTTCCTCGGTGGCCTGGAAGAAACCACCCGGATGATCGAGCAGATGCAGCAGCGCGGCGGACGCAGGCTGCTGATCGCTGCCGACTACGAGCACGGCCTGCCGATGAGGCTCGACGGCGGAATTGCCTTTCCGCGGGCCATGGCCTTGGGACGCTGCTCGACCTTGACCACCGAGACGGTTGCCGGTCTAATCGCCGAAGAGGCGCGCGCCATCGGGGTGCATTGGAACTGGGCTCCGGTGGCCGATATCAATTCCAACCCGAAGAATCCGATCGTCAACACCCGGAGCTTCGGCCAGACACCTGAGGTTGTGACCGAGCATGCCCGCGCCTACGTGCGCGGAACACAGTCGCGCGGCGTCATGGCCTGTGCCAAGCATGTGCCCGGACATGGGGACACGCATGTGGACTCCCATCGGGATCTACCAACCATCGACCTTGACCCCGAGGTGGCTCGGGAGCGCGAGTTCATTCCCTTCCGGGGGTGCGTCGAAGAGGGCGTTCGAAGTGTGATGATCGGACATATCGTGGTGCCCTTTCTCGACCCATCGGCACCTGCCTCTCTGTCTGCAAAGGTTGTCACGGATCTCGTACGAGGTCAGTGGGGCTTTGACGGACTCGTCACCACTGACGCACTCGACATGGGCGCGATCACGTCGCGCTACTCCAGTGCCGAGGCCGCACTTCTGGCCGTCGAAGCCGGCTGCGATGTTGTGCTCATGCCCGAGAATGCGGACGAGGCGATCGACGCATTGGTCGCCGCCATTGAGTCGGGCCAAATCAGCCAGGCACGTCTGAGTCAGAGCGAGCTCCGATGGAACCAAGCACGTCGATTCGCCGGACTCCGCACTGCCGACGCTCCTGCGGCAGCAAGGGCCGAGCAGCCGCCGGTGGACCAGAATGCGCATGCGCTGGTGGCGCTGCAGGCCGCAGACGAGGCGCTGCGTGTGGTCGGAGCGGCCGAGCTTCTGCCGATCATGCAGGCGCGGCACGTGGCGGCATTTGCCATTGTTGATGACCACAGCGTTGAATCGGCAACCACATGGTTTCAGTCCATCGCTCAAGGGGCCGATGTGAACGTCGACTTCGGCTACGTCGACCTCTCGATCACGGCCGATGAATGCGCATCGCTCAGTGAGGGGATTACCGAGGCCGACCTGGTGATCTTTGGTGTGTTCGGAAAGGCCGTTGCCTTCCGTGGAGAGCTGGGCGCTACTTCGCGACTGCCCGAGATCATTGCCGCTCTGAAGGGCGATCGAAAATGCATAGTTGTGGCCTGCGGAAGTCCCTACGGCATCGAGGAGTCGCTGGCTGACGTGGTGATCTACACGTATTCCGATACGCTCCCGTCGATAGCGGCGAGCGTTCTTCGGCTGGTCGGCAAAGCGGTTCCGAAGAATTAGCGTAGCTTTGTCAGGAATTTCATTTGGCGACGCGGCTGATGGCCCGAAAGCCCCTTGAAATCGACAAAACGACGGCGTTCGGAATTACGACCCAATCACCCGAAAACGAAAACCATGACCACATTGCTTGTCACCGGCGGAGCCGGATTCATTGGCAGTAACCTTGTCCGCATGGTTGCCGCCACCGGTCAGTATCGTCTGGTGGTGCTCGATGCGCTCACGTATGCCGGCAACCTGCAGAACCTCGAGGGCGTGATCGACGGCCATAGGGTGATCTTCGTCCACGGGTCGATCACCGATGCCGAGCTGCTCTCGAAGCTTTTCGCCGATCACACCATTGATGCCGTCCTTCACCTTGCTGCAGAGTCACATGTCGACCGCTCGATTGCCTCGGCAGCTCCTTTCGTCGAGACCAACGTCACCGGAACGCTTCGACTTCTCGAGGCCGCCCGCGCCGCCTCGGTTCGACGCTTCGTGCATGTCTCCACCGACGAGGTCTATGGAACGCTTGGTCCCGAGGACCCCGCGTTTACCGAAGAGACACCGCTGCAGCCGAATTCCCCGTATTCCGCCTCGAAGGCAGCCAGCGACCTGCTCGTGCGGGCCTTTGTACACACCTATGGGATGGATTGCGTAACAACGCGCTGCTCGAACAACTACGGGCCGTATCAGTTCCCGGAGAAACTCATTCCGCTCATGACGCTCAACGCGCTGGAGGGCAAGCCTCTTCCGGTCTACGGCGATGGCCGTCAGGTGCGCGACTGGCTGCATGTTGAGGATCACTGCCGAGGAATCATGCTCTCACTCGAGCGCGGCCGCGCCGGAGAGGTATACAACTTCGGTGGCTTTGGTGAGCGTTTCAACATCGATATCGTACGGGGCATCCTTGAGGCCACCGGAGCCGATGCATCGCTGATCCGTCACGTCACGGATCGTCCCGGACATGACCGGCGTTATGCCATCGACCCTCGTAAGGCCACGAGCGAGCTAGGTTGGCATCCTGTGCACAGTGTTGAGAAGGGGCTGGCAGATACCATTGCGTGGTATAAGGAAAACGCCGCATGGTGCGAGAACGTCCGCTCGGGTGCCTATCTCGACTATTACGCAAAGCATTACGGAACATCACTCTAAGAGGTCACCAATGGCACTTCGCCGTGTCGGACGTCCACGAACATCGGGTAGCAGATCCGAGCAACAGTTGATGTCGAAGATCCTCGACGGATCCGTTACCGTCGGCATTGTCGGTCTCGGGTACGTTGGTCTGCCCCTTGCCCTCGAGTTTGCCAAAGAGGGTATTCGGACGATCGGGATCGACGTCAGCCTTGAGAAGGTCAAGAGTCTTGCGGCCGGCAAGAACTACATCCAGGATCTCGATGACGCCGAAATCCGCACCGTGGTCAAGACCAAGAAGACCCTCACGGCCACAACGGACTTTTCCGCATGCGCCGAGTGCGACGTGATCTATGTCTGCGTGCCGACGCCGTTCACGCCCAACAAGGACCCGGATATCTCGCACATCGTGCATGCTACGCAAGGCATTGCCGCGCACCTCCGCAAGGGGCAGCTCGTGATCCTCAAGAGCACCACGTTCCCGGGTACGACGGAGAAATACGTCAAGCCCATCCTCGACAACGTAGGCCTTGCCTGCGGCAGCGAGTACTTCCTGGCCTTCTCGCCGGAACGCATCGACCCGGGCAATCAGGTCTGGACCACCAAGAACACCCCGGTGGTAGTAGGGGGCGTGAGCGCAGCCTGCACGGACCTTGCCATTGCCATCAACCGCCGCATCATTGCCGAAGTGGTGCCCGTCAGCACGCCGGCCGTTGCCGAGATGGAGAAGCTGCTGGAGAACATCTTCCGCAGCGTCAACATCGCGCTCGTCAATGAGCTTGCTCAGCTCTGCGACCGTATCGGTGTGAACATTTGGGAAGTGGTCGAAGCTGCCAAGACCAAGCCCTTCGGATTCATGCCGTTCTTTCCGGGTCCGGGCATCGGCGGTCACTGCATTCTGATCGATCCATATTACCTGTCATGGGCGGCCCGCGAGGTGGACTTCGTTACGAACTTCATCACGCTGGCGGCGGAGGTCAACGAGTCGATGCCGTTCTACGTTCGATCCATGATCGAGCGCGAGATCGCAAAGCAGCCGGTGACCCTCAAGAGCGCCAAGGTGCTGTTGCTTGGCATGGCCTTCAAGAAGGACGTTGATGATCTGCGCCATTCTCCGGCGCTGAAGGTTGCCGAACTGCTTGTCGAGGATGGCATTGAGAACATCTCCTACTTCGATCCCTATATCCCCAGCGTACAGGTGCATGATCGCACGCTTACCTCGCGAAAGAACCTCACGCCGGCCTACATCAAACGTCACGACGTGGTAGTGATCACCACCGATCACTCGACGTTCGATGTTGATATGATCTGCCAAAACGCCAAGGTCGTGATCGATACGCGCAATGCAACCAAGCACGTTAAAGGTCCGCACCGCAACATCGTTCTGCTCGGAGACGGCAAGTGAAGCGTGTCATCAGCGTCGTCGGTGCCCGACCCAACTTCATGAAGGTGGCGCCGATACACCGCGCCTTTGCTGCCGATCCTGAGCACTGGGATCATCGCATTGTGCACACCGGACAGCATTATGACGCGGCCATGTCGGATGCGTTCTTCCGCGATCTCGACATGCCACATCCGGCCTGGTTCCTTGGTGCCGGCGGCGGATCGCATGCCGAACAGTCCGCCAAAGTAATGGTCGGCTTCGAAAAGGTGTGTCTTGAGGCCAATGCCGACTACGTCATTGTGGTGGGCGACGTCAACAGCACCATCGCATGTGCCCTTGTGAGCGTCAAGATGGGCATTCGTACGGCCCACGTCGAGGCCGGCCTCCGTTCGTTCGATCGGTCCATGCCAGAGGAGATCAACCGCCTGGCCACGGATGCGATCGTCGACGATCTCTTTGTGACCGAGCAGAGCGGTCTTGACCATCTTCTGCAGGAAGGTGTGGATGCTTCGCGCGTGCACTTTGTTGGCAACACCATGATCGACTCTCTGCACTATGCTCGCCCCGGGGCGCTGCAAAGCCCCATTCATGATCGGCTGGGGCTTGAGCGCGGAACGTATTGTTTGGTAACGATGCACCGACCAAGCAACGTGGACGATCCCGAGCAGCTTGGAATGCTTATCGGCGTGCTTGAGCAGGTTGCCTCGACAATGCCGGTGGTCTTTCCCGTGCATCCGCGTACGCGCAAGAACATCGAAGTCATGGGGCTTGCGGTTCCCGCAGGTGTGCATATGATCGACCCGGCAGGATATGTGGACTTTCTGGCCCTGATGATGCATGCGCGCGTTGTGCTGACCGATTCCGGCGGCATACAAGAGGAGACCACCGCGCTGGGCGTGCCGTGCATCACGGCGCGCACGACAACTGAGCGTCCCATCACTGTAACGATGGGTACCAACGTCCTTGTCCACCCGTCGCGGAGCGGTATTCTCGATGCAATGGGGCGGTTTCTTGCCGGCGAGCACCCTCAAGGCTCGGTTCCGCCCCTTTGGGACGGTCATGCAGCCGAGCGAATCGTGGCCAAGATCGGCTCGATTCTCGGGGCTTTCTAGGGCACACTATTCGTAACTTTGCCGCGTCCGCGAAGACTTTTCCACACACATTGGATCCGGATGCACGTATCTCGTCGCCTCCTCGGGCTCTTGCTCGTAGGACTTCTCATCGGAGCGATCACACGCGGCAAGGCGCAAGGTTCATCGTCGGCGTTCGACATGGACAAGCTCTCGTCATCAGGTCGCGCCTCGGCGGCGCAGTCCGCGATCCTAACGGCGGATCAGCTACCCACCGACGACGTTGTCGATCCGGCACGATATGTGCTCGGCCCGGGGGACGTGCTGGCCTATCAGACAACCGGTATCGACCTTACCGAGAAGCTCCTGGTGGTAACGCCCGAGAACATGGTCATGATCGAGCGCATCGGCGCTCTGTCAGTGGCCGACATGACGCTGGCCGAGTTTCGGCAGCGTCTGCAGTCTCTGTTTCGTGAGCGCTCGGCGAATCTCGAGGCGACCGTGACGCTGCGCCGTGCGCGGCTCATCTACGTGTCGATCAGTGGGGCAGTGCCATACCCCGGAACGTACACGGTTCCGGCCTCCATGCGAGTGTCGACCTTTCTGAATGTGACACGTCATCCGTGGACGCTCACGCGTGATGCCTCCTCGGGCGACATGTCACGCACCATGTCAAGCGGTGGCCTGTCGGCCAAATCTTCCGAGGTAACGCGCACGACTGTGCAGGACTACGGTGCCTTTGCATTGCGTAACATCATCGTGCGTCATCGGCGCGGTTCGACCATCGCCGACATTGCGCGTGCCCGTACCGGCCAGGATGGCAGTGATCCGCATCTGCGTGAGGGCGACGAGGTGATCGTGCCGATCGAAGACCCATCAAGCCCCCTGATCAGTATCTCCGGAGCAGTGGCACAGCCAACAACGCTTGCCTACAAGGCCGGCGACCGGCTGTCGGTGTTGCTGGCCGCCTGCGGCGGACTCTCTTCCGATGCCGATCCAACGAAGGTTGTGATCGTCGATCCCGAGGGTTCGGGCTCGAAGACCATCGAGGTTGGAGCAGACCTTCTGCCCAAGGGAGCAGACCCCGAACTGCGTCCGGGTACAACGGTCATCGTCGAGCGCAAGGGGCTTGCCGGAGACCGCCCTCTGCAGGGTGTGGTGCAGGTCTATGGCGAAGTGACGCGTCCGGGTGCCGTCGTCATCACACCGGGTACAACGCGCCTGTCGGCGGCAATCGAGAAGTCGGGTGGCGTCACACCGCGCGCGGCTCTTGGTCTGTCCTACGTTGTGCGAGCCGAGAAGCTTTTGCCGACGTTGGCACTCATGCGTGACGAGGCAAACAGGTCGTTTCAGTACTCTGATCTGAAGCTTGAAGACACCACCCGCTACAATTACGACCAGAAGTATAAGATGCCATACGTCTCGTGTGACGTCGGGCTGGCGCTGAAGAACCCCAACAGCAGCGACGATCCGCCGCTGATGTTGGGTGACGTGATCGTTGTTGCCCCCAACCCCGAGCGCGTCTTCGTCTATGGTCAGGTCAACCGTCCCGGATTCGTTCCCTATGTGGCCAATCGTAAACTCGAGTGGTACATAGAGCGTGCCGGAGGATATGCCACCGGTGCGGAGAAGGAACGGGCGCGCATCATCCGCGGCAGATCAAGAGTATGGGTGCAGGACGACGACAATGTGTACGTCGAGCCCGGTGACGAGGTGTATGTCCCACGTCCACCGGACGTGCCGATCGGTACGGAAATCCAGACCCTGTCAGTGATCGCCAGCATCGTTGCCAGCGTGGCCGTGCTTGCGGCAACGCTCATCAACGTACTCGGCAAGTAAGGGGCTCGCGGGTTGACGTTCCAGGACACCAAGTCGGGCTCGGTCTCTGCGCGCGTGATCACTGCAAGCCTATGGGTGTTCGGCTCTCAGATCGTCACCCTTCTGCTTGTCTTCGTGGCTCAGCGCCTCATCCTATCAACGCTTGACCCTGCCAGCAACGGCACGCTGTTCCTCGAGCGTCGCCTCACCGAGGTCGTGGTGGGCATCCTTGCCGATTTCGGCATGAACGGCATTGTGGTGCGCCGTGTGGCTCAGCAGCCCGAGCGCGCGGGCCAGATTCTCGCGTCGGCCTTCTACGTTCGTCTGGGGCTTTGGAGCGTGTGCACGATCGCCGTTGCAGTGGCCGGATTTGCCAGCCAGCTGGCGCTCTCGGACGTGCTCCTTTGGGCCTTTTACATGCTGATCGCATCGCGCTCGGCCCTTCTGCGATATACGCTTGAGACGCGCCTGCGTGCCATGTCGGACTTCCGCCTGCCGTCGCTGCTGGCTGTGGCGGACGCGTTGATATTTGCTGCGTTGATCACCTTCTGGCGCGAGTCGCTCACGCCAAGTCTCGTCATTCAAGCCTTTGTTGTGAGTGCCATTCCAGGATTTGTGATCCTGATGGTGGTCGACCGAGGTCGATCCACGTCGTGGACCGCTGCCTCGCGCACCGAGATGCGGGCGATCATCTCTGAGGCCCTGCCGGTGGTTGCCGCTACGGTGCTGATCGCCGTGCACGATAAGGTCGATGCCTTCCTCGTGGAGTCATTCTCGGGTCGGGCCGACGTTGGAGTACTCGGCGCGGCATACACCACCCTGGGGCCGCTGCTTGCCGTGATTCCTATGGCCGTCTCCTATGCGGCAATGCCCGACGTGGCGCGCCTTCTCACATCCGATGAGTCCAAGGGGCTTGATGTTGCCGTCGGCGTGATGAAGCACCTGCTTGTGATCAGTCTGGTGGTAACATCCGTGGCCACTATCCTCATGCCGCTGTTCGTCGACGTCGTCACCAAGGGTCGATACCTTGATGCGCTCGACCTCTTTGTGTGGTTTGTCTGGTCAGCCCCGTTCGTTGCCATCCTTGTCTATGCCCAGGAGCTGAGCGTGGCGCTCAGGCGGCAGGGCAATCTGCTGTACATAGCTGCGGCGCTGGTGCTCAGTACCCTTGGCTTTGGTCTTCTTCTGATCCCATCGATGAGTTCACTCGGCGCCGTGGTGGCCAAGATCATCACATCCGTCGTGGGCGCTGTTGTGAGCCTAGGGATGCTGCGCGCGAGTCTCGGCATGCGCATCAGCGTTCTGTTTGCGCTTCGCTGCCTTGCGCTGACGGTTGCTGCGGCGGGCATGACACTGTGGCTGGCCGATCCGTCTGTGCGAATGTCGGGGGTGACCCTTGAGGTTGCCGCTACTATTCTGCTGCGACTTACCGGTGCCATCGTAGGCGTGACTGCCTGTGCGATGATCTTTGGCCTGGTCACGCGTCACGACGTGCTTCGCCTGCGAAAGGGGCTCGCCGGGATATGAGCATGCGATCCAAGCAAACGATAGCCCCTTCCAACGGACGCTTCATGCATGTGCTGCTCGGACCGCAGAACATGCAGCTTGTGGCCGATCTTGTTGGCTTGGCCTTGAGTTTTGCGCTCTACCAGTTCGTGCGATCATGGTCGCTTTCCGACGTTCGGTCGTTCTCAGTTGTCGACCATTCGGTGGTGGCCCTTATCTCGTGCCTGTTCTGGACGTTGGTGTTCTGGATGGGCGGACTCTACCGCGACTTCTACATCCGCTCGCCGCTGGATGAGATCTCGGCGGTGTTCAGGATGACCTTCATTGGATCGGCGGCGATATTTCTTGCCATCGTCACAACGTCGTCGCTGGGCGTGCGGCCTGTCTTCCTGGTCTATTGGGCCGTGCTCTTCTTTCTGATCACTGCCGGGCGTCTGGTTGCGCGGCATGTGCAGGGACGTCTTCGAGAGCTGCGCATCATCCGCATACCCACACTTGTCGTGGGCACCTCGCAGAGGGTAACGGACCTGATCGACGACCTTAAGAATGAGCCCGCCTGGGGCTATGATGTGTGCGGGATCATCCTGCTCGATGGCGCTCTGCATGCCCCGGCCATCGATGGCTTTCCCGTCATCGGAGGGGCCGACGAACTGCAGCAGGCCATTGCTGAAGGTAAGATCCGCGAAGTGCTCATTTCCATCGATGCAGCCGATCATGATCGGCTGCTTAATCTGGCCGCCGAGGCTGCCGAATTGGGCTGTCTGGTGAAGATCGTGCCGGATCTCTATGAGATATTCTCGGGTCAGGCACGTACGCACCAGATCTATGGCTCGCCCCTTATCGACGTTAGCCCCCAGCTGATGCAGCCGTGGGAGGAGATCGCCAAGCGTGCCAGCGACATCATCGTCAGCGCCCTTGTGCTTGGCCTTGGGGCGCCTGTCTGGGCCATCGTTGGCATGTGCGTCAAGCTCACATCGGCCGGACCGATGTTCTTTGTGCAGGACCGCGTGGGACGCAACGGACGTGTTTTCCGTATGGCCAAGTTCCGTTCCATGACGGTGGATGTAAAGAGGGGGCCGACGTGGACCGATAAGAATGATCCGCGGGTGACGCCCTTTGGGAGGTTCATCCGTAAGACGCACCTCGACGAGATCCCGCAGCTTTGGAACGTGCTCAAAGGAGAGATGTCACTGGTTGGGCCACGTCCGGAACAGCCGTTTTACGTTGAGAAGTTTACGGCCATGCTTCCGTATTATCGACGTCGCCACAAGGTCCGCCCCGGCGTCACCGGCTGGTGGCAGGTCAAGGCGAAGTCCAATCCCGAGTCTCTCGAAGAGATCCAGCAGCGGCTCAGATATGACTTTTTTTACATCGAGAACATGTCGTTCAAGCTTGATCTGGAGATCATGGTGCGTACGGTGTTCGTGATGCTGAAAGGACACGGCAAGGCGTGAAAACCATCGTCTGCATACCGACGTACAACGAAAGTGAGAACATCATTCGGATGATCGACGCTCTGCATGCGGTCATCCCGGAATCGCATATCCTGGTGATCGACGACGGGTCACCTGACGGAACGGCTGGCCTTGTCAGGGACCGCATGGCCACCGATGCGCGTATACACATCATCGAGCGCGCCGGAAAGATGGGCTTGGGCACAGCCTACTGTGCAGGTTTTGCCTATGCACTTGAGCATGACTTCGAGCTCATCATGGAGATGGATGCCGACTTTTCGCACGACCCTAAAGACACGCGGCGTTTGCTCGAAGCCATCAACGGTGCAGACCTGGTCATCGGTTCTCGCTACATCCAGGGCGTGAATGTCATCAACTGGCCCATGAGCCGCCTTCTTCTGAGCTGGTTTGCCAACCTCTACACACGCATCATCACCGGCATGCCCATTGCTGATGCAACAGGGGGCTTTAAGTGTTTCCGCGCCAAGGTGCTGCGAGGGATCGATCTGAAGAAGATCAAATCCAATGGATATGCCTTCCAGATCGAGATGAACTACAAGGCATGGAGAGGGGGCGCGCGCATCAACGAGATCCCGATCGTCTTCACAGACCGTGTTCAAGGGGTTTCGAAGATGAGCAAGAACATCGTCTATGAGGCAGCCTTCCTGGTATGGAAGCTCAAGCTCACCAGCGTCTTTTCGTTCGGAAAGCGATAGGACATGGATGCAGGGTTGACATCGACCCCCGGCGAGATCGACCTGAGCGTCATCATCGTCAACTACAACGTCAAGGACTATCTCCTGCAGTGTCTGCGCTCGCTTGATGAGGCCTGCAAGCCCCTTTCGGCAGAGATCATCGTGGTAGATAACAACTCCACCGACGGAAGCGTGGAAGATCTATCCGTTGCTTTCCGGCACGTGCAGTGGCACGCCCTGACCGAGAACGTCGGCTTTGGCCGCGCCAACAACATCGGACTTGAGCATGCTCGAGGACGATACGTACTGTTTCTGAATCCCGATACGATCGTTGGGCAGGAGACACTTCTGACGATGGTGCGACACCTCGATACGCATCCAAACGTCGGCATGGCCGGCTGCAAGGTCCTGAACCCCGACGGCTCGTTCCAGGTTGCCTGCCGACGTGGCCTTCCCACACCATGGGCCTCGTTCTGCAAGCTCTTTGGTTTGCAGGCGATGTTTCCCTCGGTGAAGCTCTTCTCGAGCTATAATCTGATGTATCGCTCCATCGATGAGACCTATTCCGTAGATGCGCTCATCGGTGCGTTCATGATGGGCCGAACCGACCTGGTCAGGTCGCTCGAAGGTTTTGATCCCGAGTTCTTCATGTACGGCGAGGACATCGATCTGTGCTACCGCGTCAAGCAGGCAGGATTCGACGTTCAGTACGTACACGAAACGAGCATCATTCACTACAAAGGTGAGAGCACCAAACGCTCGTCGCTCAACGAAGTACGAGTTTTCTACGAGGCGATGGAGATCTTCGCTCGCAAGCATTTCGGCGGCTCAAAGGTCTTTCTTGCCTTTCTTCGGATCGGCATATCGGTTCGGTCGGTGCTTGCTCGGCTTGCCCGCCGGCGCGTCGAGGTTCTGACGTGGATCGTGGACATGCTCTGCGTGAACGCATCGCTGCTGATCGCCACCACGGTGCGCTTTGAACGTCCGTTCGGTTTTCCGGACTATGCCTACCCGATCGTGCCGATCATGATCACGCTCATCGGCACGCTGTCGCTGGTGGCCGTGGGTGAGTACGTTGAGTACCGGCCAACGATTCGGCGCAGCGCTGTCGGCCTTCTGACGACGTTCTTTGTGCTGTCGTCGCTGACGTATTTCTTCAAGGACTTCGGCTTCAGCCGGGGCGTTCTGCTGATGACGATGGGGCTCAGTGGGGTGTTGTTTGCCATCACCAGGGCCATTACCTCATGGATGGATGCCAAGGGGCGAAGCAGGACGCGGCGCATCGTACTGGTTGGACTCAATGAGCATTCCACGCGGCTGGCAGATGCGCTCTCGAGCGCTGAGCGACGTAACGCCGAGGTGGTGGGGATCGTAGCAACCGCCCCCTTCAACGTCAGCCAATGGTCGGGCATGACGGTTCTGGGAGACACATCATACTTGGGACGCATTCTTGATGCGACCGGTGCGCAGGAAGTGATCCTTACTGACACAGCCATGCCCCGTAACGCTATCATGCAGCTGATGATGGCATCGTCCTCCTACAGGGCCAGGTTTCACATCGCCCAGGACTACGACGACGTTGTCACTGCCCGCATCATCAACGACGTTGCCGGTCTGGAGCCGACCGTTACCGTGGCACCGCTGCTTCGTTTCAGGAATCGTGTGGCCAAGCGCATGGTAGACATCTGCCTAGCGTCCCTTGTTTTGCCGCTCACCCTGCTGGCTCTAATTTTGCCCGGTTCGCGGCGGCGTCTCGGCCAATGGTGGGAGATCCTCTGCGGGCGAATGAGCATCGTCGGTCTGTGGCCGGACGGTGTGACAAGGACGAGTGGAAAGCCGGGGCTTACCGGTCTTGTGCACATCTCCCGTCCTGCCACGCTCTCGGCCTCGGCCACCGAGCAGCTCAACACATACTACGTTGATGCCTACACACTGGCGCTCGACGTGGAGATCATTTTGAAACACCTATTCCGGCGAAACCGTGCCAACGACATCCGCTCTTGAATTTGAGAAGCCCGTCTTCGAGCTTGAGAAGAAGATCGAGGAAATGAAGGCGCTCACCGATACGCTCGATATTCAGCCGCAGATCGAGGAACTCGAGCAGCAGGTTGAACTTCTGCGGGGCGAGATCTACCGCAATCTCACCAGCTGGCAGCGCGTCCAAATTGCTCGTCATCCCGACCGTCCGTACACGCTGGACTACATCACGCATTGCTTTACGGATTTTGTCGAGCTCCATGGCGACAGGACCTTCCGTGATGATCCGGCGATCGTTGGAGGTCTGGCCACCTTCGGCAATCGTCATGTGATGGTCATCGGACACCAGAAGGGTCGCGACACAAAGACGAACGTTCACCGGAACTTCGGTATGCCGAATCCGGAGGGTTACCGCAAGGCATACAGGCTTCTTCAGATGGCCGAGAAGTTCTCCCTTCCGGTGGTTTGCCTCCTTGACACGCCCGGTGCCTATCCCGGACTTGAGGCAGAGGAGCGCGGACAGGCCGAAGCCATCGCCAAGAATCTCCTTCTGATGTCACAGCTGAAGACTCCCATCGTCATCGTCGTGATCGGTGAAGGGGCCAGCGGTGGGGCGCTGGGTATCGGCATCGGCAACCGCGTCCTTATGCTCGAGAATGCATGGTACAGCGTCATCGCCCCTGAGTCGTGCTCGTCCATCCTATGGCGCAGCTGGGACTACAAGGAGCAGGCTGCCGAGGCGCTGCGCCTGGGTGCCAAGGACCTCATCGAGGTGGGAGTGATTGACCGCATCATTCCAGAGCCCATCGGTGGTGCGCATCGAGATCCGGAGACGATGTTCACGACAATGAGCAATGTTCTTGCCGAGGAGCTTGATCGGCTCTGTGCCGTTGATACTGCCACGCTCGTGCGCGAGCGTCGGGAAAAGTTCTATGGGATGGGAGTATGGACCGAGCAGTAAGCTCGGAGGATATCACCCTAGGCGGCCGGCTGAGCAAACTGCAGCGTGTGAAGCTTGGCGTAGAGTCCGCCTGCTTCTAAAAGTTCCTTGTGCGTGCCGGATTCGGCCACCTCGCCATGATGCAGAACAACGATGCGATCGGCTCGCTGAATCGTCGAGAGTCGATGTGCGATGACGATCGATGTGCGCCCCTTGAGCATCGTCGAGATCGAAGATTCGATCAGCTGCTCTGTTTCGGTATCGATGCTTGATGTAGCCTCATCCAGGATGAGAATGTCCGGATCGGTGGCCAGCGCACGGCAGAAGGAAATGAGCTGCTTCTGACCCACGCTCAGTACCGCACCGCGCTCGCGAACGTTGGTATCATAGCCGTGAGGCAGCCGTTCGATGAAGTCGTGCGCACCAAGCGCTTTGGCAACGCTGACAACGTGTTCGCGGGTGATGTCCGTGCGACCCAGCGTGACGTTTTCCTCGACGCTTCGGGAGAACAGGAAGACGTCCTGCAGAACCACGGCAATACGGCGCCTGAGCGACTCCTGCTGGATCTCGCGGATGCTGCGTCCATCGATGATGACGTCGCCCCCTTGAAACTCATAGAACCGGCAGAGAAGATTGATGATCGAACTCTTTCCGGCCCCTGTGGCGCCCACGATGGCGATGGTCTGACCCTTCTCCACGGTAAAGCTCACGTTGCGCAGCACCGGTGTGGTGCCATCATAACTGAAGTTCACATCGCGGAACTCAATGCGGCGCTCAAGCTCACCAAGGGGCTTTGCATTTGGCGCATCGTCGACGGTGAGCTTCGTGTCGAGCAAGTTGAAGATGCGTTCCGAGGCTACCACGCTCGACTGCAGGGTGTTGTACTTTTCGGTAAGGTCACGCACCGGACGGAAGAACATTTCCGTGAACTGCGCAAAGGCGATCAGCATCCCGATGGTCATTTCACCCGAGGTGATGTGGTCGGCCGCATACCATACAATGATGGCCAGAGCCACGGCGGAGAG
Organism: Candidatus Kapaibacterium sp.; assembly: GCA_018882895.1. GTDB lineage: Bacteria > Bacteroidota > Ignavibacteria > Kapaibacteriales > Kapaibacteriaceae > UBA10438. Next base: position 32,831 of record VERF01000014.1, on the reverse strand, counting down.
AAACTCAACGACGGGGAAGAAGGTGGCGTAGTAGAAGATAGACCGATCCTGAAGCTCTCTGTGTTCGGCATTGATAGCGGCGAACTGGCGCGTCATGCGCCCTTCCTGACGGAACAGCTGGATCACTCCCATGCCCGTGACGTACTCGTTCATGAACGAATTCATGCGGGCCACCTGACGTCGGATAAGATCATACACCACGCGAACCTTGCGGCGGAAGATGAACGATGCCACAAGCAGGAACGGCAGGATCACGATGGTCAGCATCGTCAGCGTAGCCGACGTATTCCACATGAAGGTCAGGATCCAGGCGATGACCATGATGTCGGAGATCATCAGCACCACGCCCGACGAAAACAGTTCGTTGAGCACTTCCACGTCACTCGTCACACGCGTAACGATTCGGCCCACCGGGGTGGTGTCATAGAACCGCAGGGCCATGCGCTCGACGTGTCGGTAGAGCGTGTTGCGAATATCGAGCAGCACGCTTTGCCCGATCCATGTCATCAACAGCGACAGCGCATACTGCGTAGCCCCTTGCAGAACAACCAGCCCGAGGATGATCGCGATGAACACGCCAAGGCCGGGCAGATCGCCTTTGACGATGTGCTCGTCCACGGCGATGCGCGTAAGGTAGGGGCGCAGCGGACCCAGGGCCGAGGAGACCAGCGTCAGTGCAACGGCACCAACGATGTATAATCGGTAGGGGGCGAGAAAGGAGAGCAGGCGCCGCAGGAGCCGGTAGTCGACCTTGTTGGCGTTGGTTTCGGCTTCGGCCTGTTGAGTGGACATGCCGCAAACTTACGCATCGTAGTTTTGCACGATGATCACAATAACTCCCTATGGCGCTGCCGGTGAGGTCACCGGTTCGGCCTACCTCGTCGAAACGCCATCATCGACGGTGCTTGTGGACTTCGGTATGTTCCAGGGCGACAAGGACGATGACGCCCGGAATGTTATCCCCGGACGCATTCACCGGATGGACGTTGATGCCATGGTGCTCACGCATGCGCATCTGGATCACTGCGGTCGGTTGCCGCTTCTGGTTCGCGAGGGCTACCGCGGTCCGATCTTCTGCACACCGGCGGCGCGCGACCTGGCCGAGATCATCCTCTTGGACGCGGCGCACATCATGGAGTCGGACTTTGACCGACGTCGGCGTCGGTCCGAGCAGCGCGGTCGGAAGATGAGTCGGTATGACCAGCCCCTTTACGACAAGGACGACGTGACGCAGACGCTGGATCTGATGGAAGAGACCGACTATGGCGCACTTCGCCGAATCACCAAGGACTGTCATGTGCTGTTTCACGATGCCGGCCACATGCTTGGTTCGGCCAGCATCGAACTGCGCATTGAAGAAGAGGATGGCACCGAGCGGGTGATCGTTTTCAGCGGTGATATTGGTCCGCCGAACCTGCCGTACCTGCGTGACCCCGAGCCCCCTGCCAAGGCCGATGTGGTGTTTCTGGAATCGACCTATGGAGACCGCGATCACAAGACGCTCGACGAAACGGTCGAGGAATTCGAACGCATCCTTGTCGAAGCCGTCTCTTCGCAGGGCAAGGTCTTCATCCCGGCCTTTGCCATTGGCCGTGCACAGCAGATGATGTTCCACATTGCTGAGCTCATCCGCAAGCAGCGCATTCCGGCCGTGCCGATCTATCTCGACAGTCCGATGGCCATTAAGGCGGTGAATGTCTATCGCATGCACCGCGAGCTGTTTGATGCCGAAAGCACTGCATTGACCGAGAACGGTCAGATGATGCACGACCTGCGCTCGCTGGTGCTGTGCACGTCGGCGCAGGAATCGAAGATGATCAACCAGGCGCAGGGTCCGTTCATCGTCATCGCCGGTTCGGGTATGTGCACGGCCGGACGCATCATGCATCACCTGCGCAACAGCATTGACGACAGCCGTGCGCACTTCATCATCGCCGGCTATCAGGCAAGGGGCTCGCTTGGCCGCCACCTGGTCGACGGGGCCACGCAAGTATCGGTCATGGGCGAGCGCAAGCTCGTGAAGGCACGCATCCACACGTTGGGAGGTTTCAGTGCCCATGCCGGACAGACGGACCTGGTTGCATGGTTCAAGCATGTTGCCACAAACGGCACGCCCCTTACCTTCCTGACGCACGGCGAGCAGGAAGCCCGAACGGCCCTGAAGGACAAGCTCAGCGAACTCTTGAACGTGAATGCCTACATGCCGGCCTATTCAGAACACCTGGTCATATAAGGAAGAAGAACATGCGCACGGAACACGACTTTCTCGGAGAACGCGAGCTTTCGGATGATGTCTATTATGGCGTGCAGACGCTGCGTGGACGTGAGAACTTTCACATAACGGGCATCCCGATTGCACATGCCACGTCATTCATTGTGGCCTTTGCGCATGTGAAGAAGGCGGCGGCAATGGCCAACAAGGACCTTGGCGTGATCGAGCCGCACGTTGCCGATGCGATCTGTGCGGCATGTGACCGCATTGCTGGCGGAGAGCTGCACGACCAGTTTGTTGTGGACGTGATCCAGGGCGGCGCCGGTACATCCACCAACATGAACGCCAACGAGGTCATTGCGAATCTTGCGCTGGAAATCCTCGGTCAGCCCAAGGGCAATTACGACATTGTCCACCCGAACAACCATGTGAACTGCTCGCAGAGCACCAACGACGCCTATCCGACGGCGTTCCGGCTGAGTCTGTATGTGGAGATAGGCAAGCTCATCACGTCTTTGGGTGGACTTCAGGAGTCATTTGCGCGAAAGGGGCAGGAGTTTTCGGACATCATCAAGATGGGCCGCACGCAGCTGCAGGATGCCGTGCCCATGACGCTGGGTCAGGAGTTCGATTCCTTTGCCGTGAACATTGGCGAAGACCTTCGCAGGCTCGAAGAGGCGCGCGCTCTGGTGACGGAGGTGAACCTCGGCGCCACAGCCATCGGCACCAGCATCAACGCTCCCGAGGGCTACCCGCCCCTTGCCGTCAAACACCTTGCTGATGTCTCGGGCGTGCCCGTGACGTTGTCGCAGAATCTCATCGAGGCAACATGGGATAACGGCGCGTATGTGCAGATGAGCGGCGTACTGAAGCGTGTGGCCGTCAAGCTCTCGAAGATCTGCAACGACCTGCGCCTTTTGTCATCGGGCCCCCGTTGCGGCTTCAACGAGATAAACCTCCCGCCTCTGCAGCCGGGCTCGAGCATCATGCCCGGCAAGGTCAACCCGGTGATCCCGGAAGTTGTCAACCAGGTCTGCTTCCTGGTCATCGGCAACGACGTCACGGTAACCTTTGCCGCCGAGGCCGGACAGCTTCAGCTGAATGTGATGGAGCCCGTTCTGGCGTATTGCCTGTTCCAGAGCATCGAAACGCTCGAGCGTGCCTGCACAACCCTGCGCCTGCGCTGCATTGACGGCATCACGGCCAACGCCGAGCGCACGCGGTCTATGGTGCTGAACTCCGTCGGCATTGTTACCGCACTCAATCCTATCCTTGGTTACGAAACCAGCGCCGAGATCGCAAAGGAAGCCTTCGAGACCGGCGGCTCGGTGATCGACATCGTCCGCGCCAAGGGGCTCCTGTCAGAAGAAAAGATCCAAGAGATCTTCAGCATTGAGAACCTCATGCACCCGAGATTTATTCGGTAGGGTAGGGGCGAGACGCGGTCTCGCCCGCACATATCCCGCACATATCCCGCACATATCGGGGATGACGGCCACGCGTCCCACGGCTGAAGCCGTGGGCTGAGCTGCAGCATGGCGTGTTAGGCGTTGGGCATAAATCCTCACTCCTCACTCGTCACTCGTCACTCGTCACTTGTCACTTGGATCCCCGCTTTCGCGGGGATGACGGCGCGACCTCCGTACTTCCGTCATTCCGTACCTCAGTAATTCATTACCTCCCTCACCGTTTCTTCCACCACGCGTGCAACGGCCTTCGATTCGGGTCCGTAGCCGATCTCGTGGGCATCGGCGTCGAGAGGGAGGAAGCGTTTGCGAGTTGAGGCGAGTTGGTCGTGCATCGTGCGCATGGCATCAACGCTGACGATGGAGTCCTGCGTGGCTTCATCGCGGTACCAGCACATGGTAAGCACAGGTTGCTTGATAGCCGAGAAGGTTTCCTTCGTCATGGATGTCTCGAGCAGCTCCTGCAGCTGTGAAATGCCTTCGATGCGATACTTCATGTACCAGTATTTGGCTCGCTCGGGATTCTGCAACTTGGTGGCGCGGTAGTCGCCCCCTACAACGATGCGGGTAAGTGAAAGGCCCCACGGGTTGTTGGCCAGGAAGCTCAAGGGGTGACGCAGGCGGATGTTGGGAGACCAGTTGATGACCGAGTGTACGTCGTTCGGGAAGCGGGCGGCCAGCATCAGGCCGAGCGTTGCACCGGTGGAGGTGCCGACCACTACGACCTTGCGACCGAGGCGTTTGCCGACAGCTAGCGCCCGCACCGCATCGGCGTAGACCGAGTCGGGGGAGTAGTCGGCAAGGGGCTCGGCAGTCTTCAGGCCGTGACCATGAAGTCGGGCCAGGTAAAGGTTGGAATTGGTCTGGCGCGCCACCTCTTCGATTGCCGGGGAGCCATCGTGCCACGTGCCCGAGAACCCATGCAGATACACGATCGCAAGGTCGGTCATCAGCTTCGTGCTATCGGCCCAGACGATGCGCGCCTCGACGTTGGGCTTGAGCGCAACAGAGCGCTCATGCCCGTCGATCATGCGCTCAAGGTCGGCCGGTGCCGCCGGAAAAGAGGGGAGTGCTGCCGAGTACGACGGTCTCGACGGGCTGGGGCCGAGCAGGTACAAAGCGGTCAGGCCGAGCGGGACAAGCAGCAGGAGGCGTTTTGACATGGTCGGAACTTACGCATTCGCCCTTCTCGGTGGGGCTACTGCCGATCGTGCATGCGCGTTCGATCAAGGAGCCGGATGATGACCGAGCCGAGAGCGACGACGGCGAGGCTGAATATCACATGTTCGGCCGTCAGCTCGAGAACGTACAACGCACCGAGGAGCTGCACGACGATGATCGTGATGAGCAGGTTGGCTATGGCCAGTCGGTTCCACTTTGAGATCACAAAGGCTCCAAGGGGAGCGAAGATCAGTACGACCGGCGCGGCGGCCATCCATGCGTGGTACATCTGCTCGGACACATCCTGCACGACGAATGCGTGCAGGGCGAAGCCGCAGACCGTTAGGATGCTCATCAGAACGACGGAAGTCGGGGTGGCGACCTTTTCATCGAGTCCATACCAGAGCGTCAGTACGCAGAACGTGATAAGGTCAACACCGTTGCCGAAGATCGCCGTCACCATGCCGCCAACCAGGCCGGCAGAAAGAAGGATCAGGATGTCGTTGCGTTGCAGAATCGTGCCGAGTCCGGACCTGACGATGCGCGCTCGGTTCCTGTTGGCACGGTACAGACCAATACCAAAGGCCATCCACAGCGACACAAAGAACAGCTTCGTGTGCACCGGTTCAATGAAGGGGGCAATCCAGAACGTACCAAAGAGCAATCCCACTATGCCGCCGAGGGCAGGCCAGAGCACTGCGCGGGTTTCGATTGATATCCCCCGGCCCAGGATGAGCAGCGAGGCCGAGACCATGCCGACGCTTTGAATAGCAAATGAGAACGAGCGGGCATCGATGGGCGCGATCTTCAGGATGAGCGTGAAGACCGGGAAGGCGATCGCCCCGCCCCCTTCAGCGCTGGCACCGGCAATGAACGATCCAAACACCATCGTGAGCGCGGCGGGCCACCAGGCGGTGACCTTGTCGATGATGCCATTCGATGCGACGTAGGCAACGATACCCGTGATAACGCATACGGCAAACGGAAGGTAGAAGCGAAGCGGTCGAAGACGCATGGTAAGCTCACTCATTTCCGCTAAGCATCTTGAGGTACGAGATGATCGTGTTCTGATTCTCAATGATCGTATTCTGGTTGCCCACGATCATCTGCTGATTGCCGATGACCTTTGTCATGGTCTCAACGAGCGCATTGTGAGCATCCATAACGAAGCGCTGATTCTCCGACAGAATTGTTTGCGACTGGATTAGCTTCTGCTCGTTGGTTGTTGCGGCGCGGCGTGTTTCGGCAAGGTTATTCGTAACCTCGGTGAGCATCGAGATGATGCGGGCGATATCGGTTTCAATGGCGGCCATGGCGACGTTGGATATGTGAGCGGATGCGGGAGATGTCGGCCCCCTTCAGGAGGTCGCGTAGTTCAAGTTGCACAACCTTTGGCACAGGTTGTGTCTCGGATTCAATGCGTCGAAGCAGGCGACCCACATGCTGCAGGGAATACCGCACGCCGAACAGGCGCTCGATCATTTCGGCAAGCAGCTGGCGTGTCCACTTATCACTTTCGATACGATGCTCCCGAGGCGATGACGTCACCAGCACCCGCAGCATCAGCATGTGCCGGTCCGTAAGAGCACGAGGTGCTCCTGGTTTCGGACGCGACAACAGTCCATCGGCTCCGCGCTCACGGGCGGCTTTCAGCCACTGGCTAACGGCCGCAGCCGACACATCGAGAGCTGTGGCTATGTCGACCGCTCTCCACCCCTGACTATGAAGCTGCCAGGCGCGCTGGCGTCGGCGTTCAAGCAGCACCGAACGCATCGATCTAGTAGGGGGCTTGGTGGGCATGGAACAAAACTAGGGTTCAGACTCGCTCACGCATCATGATTCAAAATTGGAGGTTCGCATGCCCATGCAAGCATGAGCTTCATTTCATTAAATTCATCTCATCGTTTTTCCATCAACATGTTTAATGGTGTCCCATGGCTAAGCTCCCTGAAGCTCTCGTCAACGCTGCACTTGCTGAAGTGGGCGTAATGGAGGTAAACAGTTCGAACTGCGGTCCGCGTGTGGACCAGTACAAGGCTGCAACACAACTCAATCCGAAACTCGGATGGCCGTGGTGCGCCGCCTTTGTCTGCTGGTGCGTCAAGCAGGCGATGGACGCAACGGAAACAAAGGAGACTAAGACGTTCAAGCGTCCACGCACGGCCGGAGCATGGGACTTTGAGAACTGGTCTAAGGCGCAGGACGCGTCCACAAGTACCAAGAAGCCCCATCGCAACGACATCAAGCCCGGCGATATCGTGGTGTTCACGTTCAGCCACATCGGAATCGCACTGTCAGCGCCCGACAAGAACGGTAACGTCAAGACCATCGAAGGCAACACCGACGGAGCGGGCTCACGTGAAGGGGGCGCCGTGCTGAAGAAGACCCGCCACGTAGGGAAGATCCGCAGTCGGATACGGTTTACTGTATGATATGTTTCATGGGCACGGTGTGGAGTGATTCCTGCACACCGTGCCCGTGTTTATAGCAAGCTCTACTGCAAGAGACCGCCACTCCACGTTGCGAATGTTCGTGTGTAGCAACACACAAGCAGCGGCCCAACGTGATATTCCGCTCTATGATGCAGAGATCGACGTTGACCCTCAGCTCCGGGCAACTTCGGTGCGGTGCGCGCGCAGACGGACCTGCGCAGGCTCATGTCATCGGTGAGCGGCGTGGTGCTGCCGCGTCCCGAATTGCTCGTCAGCAACGTCAAAGCAAAAATTGATGAGCATGGGATCATCACAGATGAGACAACACTCACGGTGTATCGAACTCTTCTGAATATCTTCGTGGCATTCATCGAGCATGCACAGGCAAAGGGGTGAAGCATGCACAGGCAAAGGGGTGAAGGTAGATTCACGCTCGAATTTCCATCATGGGGACATAATGATCATACGGTTCACATTGCTCATGCTGGTTGCTGCATCGCTCTGCCGAGTGTCTGCAGAGACCTATTACATCAGTCCATCTGGTGATGACGCCAACAGTGGAAAGAGCACGGTCCTGGCGTGGAAGACCCTCGGAATGGTCAATTCACGGGATCTAAAGCCAGGTGATTCGGTGCTCTTTCAAGGGGGCGAAACCTTCAATGGCAACCTGTATCTGGATCAGTCCGATGGAAATGCGAAGGATAACCCACTGGTGATCTCGAGTTATGGAGGCAAGGCGGCCACCCTGAATGCGGGTGATGGTTTCGGGATCTCTGCTTATAACACGCAGGGGATCCATATATCGGACCTCAACATTGTTGGCTCGGGGATGAATACCAACACGAAGAATGGACTTGAATGGTACGTGGATGTACCGGGTGACAAGCGTTTCGTGGACATCGTCCTCGAGCGGATCGAGGTCCGAGGCTTCGGCAGAGTCGGCGTGCGTATAGGTGCATGGAATGGTAACACCGGATACGACGGGCTGATCTTGCAGGACCTGGTCGTTCATGACAATCTGCACGATGGCATACTTGTGTATGGATTCCCCTCAACCAACGGCTACCCGAATAAGGATGTCGTCATCAGAGGATGTGCCTCTTATCGTAACCCCGGCATAGCCGATCCGAAGTCCATCAAGGGCAACGGCATCGTCATAAGTAACACTGATGGGGCGGTCATTGAATACTGCGTTGCTTATGAGAATGGACAGGCGAACGTCCACTGCGGTGGACCTGGTGGTATTTGGGCGTATGACGCGAATCGAATCGTCATCCAGTACTGCGAGAGTTACGCAAACAAGACGTCCAGCACGTGCGATGGTCTTGGTTTCGACCTCGATGGTGGCGTGACGAACTCCATCATCCAATACTGCTACAGTCACGACAACGCCGGTGGTGGGTACCTGCTTGGACAGTATGCCAATGCTCGACCATGGAGGAATAACATCTGTCGATACAACATCAGCGTCAACGACGGTCGAACCAATGCCAGTGGCATCACTCTCTTCAAGGGTAGCCCTGAGTCGATCATGGATGGCGCATTGATCCACAACAACACCATATACTCGAAGCCCACTGCGGCTAACCCATCACATGCCACCTTCCAGATCACCGAATGGAATACCGGCATGCAGAACATCGGCGTGTACAACAATGTGTTTGTGGCCGTTGGCGGTGTGCCGCTCATTTCGGTGCCCGCCAAATACAGTGCTTTCTTCGCAGGAAATCTCTATTGGACCGATGGATCGCCATTTACGATCAACTATCAGGGTAAGAGCTACAACTCTCTTGAAGCATGGCGCGGTGCTACCGATAATGAACTCCTGAAGGGTATTGCCACGGGGCTTGTGATCGATCCTCGTCTAACCCGGATGGGTGCAGCGCCAACTACCTGGCCTCGTGCCGTCTCGTCCCTAGATGCCTATCGGGCTCAGGTTGGTTCGCCGACGATTGATAATGGGGTCAATCTCAGTGGATCGCTTGGGATCGATCAGGGCGATCGTGACTTCTATGGTGTTGTGGTTCCGTCGCGCAATGGATACGACATCGGGGCTCATGAATACTCACCAACGGATACGGCTCGCAATCGGCCTCCTGTCATCCTTCAATTGCGGGATACGAGCATGGCCATGTCAACCATCATTGACGTACCGTTTCGTGTAAAGGACGAATCACCGTATCGATTGCAGTGTGGTCTCACGGTTCCAACGTCCTCCCTCTTTCCCAATGGATCTGCTCGGTTATTCGGGTCTGGCCCGATTCAAACCTTACGACTGCAACCGGCAGCGGGTCAGACGGGTGTTGCGGAAATGACTGTTTCGGCCACCGATGACTGGGGCCTTACAAGTATTCAACGCGTCAGGGTGACGGTGGGATCGGCCACGTCGGTAGAAATTGTCGATGATGCTCCGTTCATCATCCGTGTGACTCCCGACGCATCAGTGGCGCGTGTGGAAGTTCGGGGCCATCAGACAGGTACTTTCACCTGCGATGTGATCTCGATGTCGTCAGGTGAGGTAGTCATGAGCAACGGTATCAACGGCGTAACGTCATGCCATGTGATCGAACTGCCGCTGCATGAACTTGCCTCGGGAGCATACATCATTCGAGCAACAAACGGACGTTCTGCCAGCTCGGAGCACTTTGTTATTTGCCGCTAGGGGTAGGTATCAAGACCTTGATCTCGACCGTGCGGTTGTAGAGTCTCCCCTCGGGCAGGGTGTTGTCAAACGGGGGCCTGGTAACGCTGTCGCCTTCACCAACAGCCAAAGTCGTCAGATTCCGTATTCCGACGAACGATTGCCGGGATTCTCGCACGCGATCTGCGGCCAGCTTCTGATTGAGTTCCGACGGACCTTTACGATCCGTGTACCCGAAAATCTGAACTGTGGCATTATCCGGAAGCATCGGTGTGATGTACCGCTGAATGATCGAAGACTGAGCTGAGAGCAGCTTCTGATCGTTGTATTGAAACTGGGTTAGCCGATATCGGTATCGTGCCGTATCGTCATCTGTTCTGCGCAAGATCGTAGATCGATACTCGGTCTTGATGGGCAGACGCGCAGTGTCCGCCGTGTACCGGCCATCGTCCGAAATGGCTGATAGGACTGCCGTGATCTCACTCTTGCTTGAGATCCCGGTAAGGGAGCAAACTGCCGAGTCAAGAATGTACCGGGGAAGGGGGCTTCCTGTTCCAGCCAATCCCTCAACATGAGATTCGCCAGCGCACTGTGTGAGCAATCGCCAAGAGAAGTCCGACGAGTCGCTCGTGACTGTCGGCAAAGCAATCAAGGAAGGGCGAAGGACGGTTTGTAATGTATCAGTTATGACAACAGGGTCCAGCACCTCTGCGACGGTCGACTCAAGTTCGACGCGACGATTCTCCTGATGACCGTCGGCACGGTCCTGCGCATCTGACATTGTGGTGCTTGCGGCAGTGGGCGAGAGAAGTCCCGCAGTTACGACTAGTCTTGCCGAGTCTATCTGCCAAATGGTATGAAGGTACTCGCGCACGGCCATTGCACGTCGCTGTGATAATTGAGTCGAATTCCGCTCTTCACCTTGATTGTTGCCATACCCTGCGATGGTAAGTACGGCGTCAGGATATTCAACACGCATGCGTTGTCCAACAATATTGAGCAGGTTGTAGTAGAGTTCCAGTGTGGCCCTGGTATCGCCTTCTGAAGACGTGTCAGCTAGCGCCACCATGGTCGTCGGCCTGTACGTGTTGGCCTGCGTTGAAGTCAATTGTGAGTAACGAGAGTCGAGCTCGCTTGAGCCTTGTGAAAAGAAGACAAACGGCAGAAGAGAATACACACGTGTGCCGAGAGCATTAGTGATCTCAATTACTGCCGTATCTCGAAGAGAAGTATCGTCCGACCGCGCCCGGAGTGTTAACTCACTTGCCAGATATCGTTGGCGAACGAAAGGTGGCGATGGATCTGCAACTGCTGATGGACGTTTCAATAGAATCGATACATCGAGTCGGACCAGACCGTAGGCCAGCCCCTTGCCCTCATCACTCACGATATCAGTAACCGGCAGTTCAGCTGAGAGGCGAGTGCGAACATCGAAGCGTTGGCCGTGCAATGGGGTAAAGCCAAGTCCGGCATTGATCGTCATCCATGGTCGAAGTTGAGATGTGACGGATTCAGAATATGCTAATCGTGTCTTTGTGCGAGTGTCTTCAAAGACTGCACTTGAGGGAGAGAGCAAACGCTCGCGCTGTTGCAGAGAGCTTTCAATGGCGGTATTCAGGGAGAATCCACCAAAGGCATGCGGCTGGTATGTGGTGGAGCGATCGAGTTGCAGCGATCCTTGCAGTCGCATCTCAAGGCTGAGAGAACTGAGTTCGACCAGCGTTTCGCTCTCTGCCCGGACCACTTTTGCGCTTTCGTCTGTTCCATCCAGAGCGTACCCAACAAAGCTTGATGCGGCAAGCGTTGCCGACGCACTAGTCAGGCCAATGGCGGCTTCAATGTCTATATCGTCAAGAATCGGCAGCGAGTACTCGCCGAGTAGGCTTCCTGCCCATCCCTGCGTAGGCGATAGCAGGTCGCAGCACGTCGGGATGCCCGGGAATGCAGCAAGGGTTGACCGCGGGTTGAGATATCGTCCGGAGAGACCAATGCTGAAAGGACACCTGCCTGTGGAGTCATCCGATTGAGAAACAGCAAGGGCACGGGAGGACAACAGGATCCAGAGAATTCCCACTGGCATGCAGCGTGATAGTGCCGAGGTCATTGCGATATCATAACAGGGTATACTGAACTTGACACGCTGCTACGGACGCACAACAGATACGCACCAGTGGGAAGAGCCGCTTCAACAGGGACTTCCAGAACACCGGAGGTTGGCTTGAGAGCCTGCTCAATAGATCTGTGCCAAAGCCGCTCACCCTGAAGTGAAAAGATCCCAAGATCAAACGACGTGTCGCCAAAGAGTCGAACGTATACCGTAAAGCTCCCGCTGTTCGGATTCGGACGGACACTGGCAATGGTGGCCGAATTGAATACCAGCACGCGCCGAGTATTGGCAGGGTTTAGGCAGAGTGAGTCGAGCGAAAGTGACCCATCTATGCCAGCCCCCTTCAAAGTGTCACATGGCCACATCACGCTGATACTGTCGATGATCAGGTTGGTTTGTGCCGGAGACCCAACGAGGGCTTTGCCGTGAATTCGAGTCAGCGTGTCTCTGTTTGAGATCGTTTCCTTCGGTACGACGCGAAACATGACACGTCGATGGCGCTCGCTACCGACAGCAACGACTCGCGATGAAAGACGGATCCCGCTCTCAATCGTTGGGAATGGATCGTATAGCGATTCGTTGTATTGAAGAGTAAATTCTATCGCCTCGGGCTTGCATTTAGCTTCGGCGGATGAAGAATCTATGAGTACGGCGATCGGTGCATCGTCCTTTCGTGGATCGGCAGTTATCGCTGGGATCCTCAACGTAAGCGTATCGGCCCGGCGCGGTGGTGCGAGCGTGATGGATGCGCTTGATGCGCATCCATTGGCGTCAGTAACGCGCAGGGTGTAGACCGTTGTGTACCTTGGACGAACCCGTGCCGACATTGAAACGGTATCGATCAATGAGGTCGTCCCTGCTGGAGCATCAGCAGAGATCTCAGACCAGGAGAGGAGATACGTTCCATCTGGGTAGGGTGTGCCGCCATCTACCGAAGCGATGAGAACACGCTCGCTACACAGGCACGTGCTGTCCGACTCGACCACCGTAACTCTCGGATGCGGGACAATGCTGATGTAGAGTGAATCTCTACGAGAGCAGCCATTGGCATCGGTGGTGACGACGTTCAGCCAGCCGGAACGGGAAAAGGAGCTAACGGCAGACGATGGAACGTTGGAAACGGAATCAGAACGCGAAAGGATCGAAGAGCTGTTCGGTAGGAACCACCGATGGAAGAAAGGTCTTGCTCCCTTTATGATCGTAAGTGTCGTTGACGGGGGCTGATCTCCTTCACATACGCTAATCATGCTGGCACCAAAAGCCAGCTGTAGGGAATCCAACACGTTAACCGTTACGGTGTCGCTCACCGTGCGCCCCTTGCCGTTGTCATCGGTTGCTCGAAGCACGAACCGTGTGGTCGTCTGCGGGTGCAGCCGTGCACGCCAGGGCTTCGTGCTATCCGAGACAGTGCACCACAACCGTGGCTCCCATTCATACACGATGGGTTCACGGCCGCATGTGGCAGGTTGACCGCGAGACAGCGAGGCGTCCAATGTATCACTGGCACAGATCGTCGTGTCGGCTCCAGCAAAAACGGAGGCCTGATCACCAACGCAAATGTTGACCGTATCGCTGGATGTACAGCCCACTGAGTCTGTAACGGTGACCACCAATTGCGTAGTGCGAGGAAACTGAAGAGCAATCAGCTGCTGCGAGGATGTCCAATTCGAGCCTAGGTCAGGTCGTGATTTCCAAGAATAGGTTAGGGGCTGAACACCGCCTCGTGCCATGGCCTGCAGCTGAACCATCTCAGAAGGACATATCGTATCGGTTTCGCACCTGCTGCTTGCTGTGATCTCTACCGTCAGGCCGCGTGAGGCAATGAGCCTGGTCGAAGCCGATGTTGAGCAGCCCAAGCGCGAGACGGCAGTGAACAGGAGTTCCGAGCTCGACGTGGAGTCGAATGCCACAACGAACGGGCGGCGAGATGTTGAGTCGCTGACCATCCAGCCTGGAGTCCACCGATAGGACATCCCGAGCGAGTCACTCAGGATCTTTGGGTCCAGCTTGATCGTCGGTGCCGCGGCGCATGCACTGTGTATCGTATCGAGCTGAATGCTCGGACACTGCTCCACTTGCACAACGACCGTGTCACGGGAGATGAGCTGGGCGGCATCTGTGACGGTGAGGATGTACGCGGTCGTAACGTCTGGCTTGGCGGAGGTTCGTGCTGACGTCGATGACGTAGGGTTCGAAAGCCCACGAACCGGCAGCCACGAATACGTAAACGGAGGTGTTCCGCACTTGGCATCAGTACCGATGGTCGTGCCGGACGTGTCACGGCAAACACATAGAAGTCGATCGGGGCCGGCGTTGGCATCCGGCACAGATCTCAACTGAATCGTGATCTCGAACTCAGACGAGCATCCAACTGGACTTCGCGAATCGGTCACACGCAGGATATAGGTTGTGGTGCCCGTCGGACGGACCTGGGCCGTGCGCTGATCAGTTGGGCCAATGATCGAATTGCCGTCGCCTGACTTGACTCGCCATGTGTATCGATAGGGTGCAATGCCCCCTGAGACCAAAATGTTCTCTCCAATCCGCACGGGAGGGTCATTGGCCCCAAGACAACTGATGCGGGTTGTCGAATCCATACCCGTGATGATGGGAACACTCGAGGCGACGATCACGACGGACTTTTGACTCTTGCAGCCATACTTGTTCGTAGCCTCCAATGTGTAGGCATATGTTCCTGCCGAGTCAACTCTCAAGCTGATACTCGGCAGCGCAGGATTTGACACGATGCCTGCCCGTGGCCCGGTAGGTCCGGTCCACATGACGGCATAGCCGGCAGTGTCGGATACGATGCCGTCGATCCTGGTTGTCGATCCAGCACAGATCCGAATCGTATCGGGCACGTTGATTCTTGGTGGGGCGACAACGACGACCCATACAGTGGTTTCGACAGGGCATCCGCCTGTGTCAACCGCCACAACGCGATATCGAAAACGTCCGGCCGCAGTGTGCAAGACCGTCGCTGTTCTCTGATTCGTATCACGCAGCTCAGACGTGAATGCAGAGTCACGCATCCACTTGTACGTCAAGGGGCCTACCCCTGAAGGTTCAGAGGCGATCAATCGCACATTCTGACCAACGCATGCAGGGCTTGGTTCAGCGCGAGCAGTGAGGGTGAACGCAGCCTTGATTTCAATGGTTGTGAAGACCGTATCAGCAGAGCATCCATTGCGAGTAGCGATGAGGCGAACTCGATAGGTTCCGGGCTCCTTGAACGTCTTCTGCGTGCTCTGTCCGGTTGCCGATGTGCTGTCGTGCTCAAACCACCAGCTCCAGGCTGTGATCTCCAAGGAGTCTTTGCTCGAGCCGACGAAGGTAAGGGGCTTGCCTGGACAGAACGGAGGTTGCCTTACGGAAATGGTGGTGCGAATGTTGTTGAACTTCGATCCTGCTAAGAATCCGTACGAATCCAGCTGCGTCAGCCCATACATGATGCCAATGACGCCCTTGCCGTTTGAAGCATCGACGCTATGAATGCCCTCGGGAACCCGCACCGTAACGCATTGGATCTGCGGTGTTGCATCGATGGTGCCGTAGACGACTGGCAATGCGGCACGGCCCTGGATCGTTGTGATCGAGAGGCCATCGATGGTGACATTGCCAAGCTCTGATTTGTCACCAATGAGAGCTACGTAGAGGTTGTTGCGCCATCCATCTTGGACGACCGTACTTGTCGAAGTCGGTGGCACATAGGAGTTAAAGACAAATCGATCGATGCGCTGCTCCAGCGGTGGAACGATGATCATGAACGGGTCGCCTACGCCACGAACGGGATCGAAGCCCTCATTGGCAGTCATCGCATACTGCGCCACCAATATCGGCTTGTCTGCGCTGACGGCGTATGTTCTGTTCCCGGCAACGGTGTACTCTATGAAGCCACCAGTCTGGGCGATGCTTGTTGTCGTGCCATCAAATGTCACTGACGTGTTCGGTTCAGATGACAGGATGCGCACAATGAATTTTGTTGCGTAGGCTATCGGAGGCACTACGAACGTTGTGCCCCATGTGCGCGTCGGCGGAATCTGCTCTACCAGATGATCTCTGCTGAACTTCGATGTGTCTGGGATCGCCGTGCGCTGATGTCCGCTAAACACGGCGATGCTGCCGCAGCTCGCGCCGGAGCTTACGACCTGCACGAGCGTTCCGGTGAGGTCATCCTTGACCTGGTCGGTCTGTGCCTGATAGACATCGCCCTTGTTGAGGGTGACCGAATATGGAACACCTGCCGGACGCAGGCCGCCCCCTGCCTTGGCAATCGGTGCCGATGGCGTGATCTGGATGAGCGTGGCATCCGTGTGTGCTACGACGGCAAACTGACTGGCCCAGTCAAGAATCGGGCCTGCTGTTCCAGACAGAACGTAGTGCCGGTAACAGGGTACAAAATACTTGTCGCCCAATGCTTGAACCGGAAGGATAACTGCTGCGTCGGTGCTCATCAGCTCGGTGTTGAATGCCGAGAGTGTTATCGGTTTGTCGGAAGTTACCCGGATGGCCCTACTCACATTGACAACGTCGCTGTTCGTCTGGTGAGCACTCAGCGCCATTACCTGATAGGGAATATTGGTATTGGCGGGAATCGAAAGCGTGGTCAATAGGGTCGCACCCTGATAGACCTTGACCGTAGCCGCAGAGTCAGCCCCGAAGAAGAGATAGGTGTTCGGAACTCCCGAGTTCTGCATGAACGTCAGCCAGAAATCCGTACCCTTGGTCGATATTGTCTGTGCACGGATCGTGACCGTTGTGAGCATCAGACACAGTGAAACGAAGAAGGCGCAACGGAACATGCAGGGAGCTTGCAATTGCCGGTGACGAGGATGAAATTGCGGCTCAATTTACTAGAGCAACAAAGATGAAAACCATCTTATTTCTGTTCTGCGTCAGCTGCTTCGCCCTGAATGCCCAGATCCCACCGGGAGCAGTCTCGGCCACTGCTAATACGGTATACTATGCCGGTGGTCAGTGCGCATTCTATGACGCAGCGGGACGGGAACTTCTGACCGTTGATGCGGCCGAGGCTGTGTGGTCGTGCTCACCGGCAAAGGCAGCGTGGGCCCTTGTAACACCGCGCAATGGGGGCTACTACGAGTTTCCGAACTACACCGCAAATCCCTCGCGAGTTTCGACCCACGAGATGCTTCGACCGTTCTGGCAGGGAGATACGATCACCAAAGAAGCAGTGGTACTTACGGGCATCGGATCTGAATCGCGATTGCTGTATCGACCGCGTAAGATCATCTCGGTGACGAACTACAACGGCACCCGCCTCTTTGGGGAGGGAGTCGACTACACGATGAGCGGCAACGTCATCACGCAGAAGTCGGCCGGTCCCTCGCAGACATACGTGGCCAAGCAGGGGCAGCGCGGAAACGGCACTCCTAATGGTCTGATCAATGTTGCCGCTACGTCGTGGACCTACGTCACGTATGTTCGGGAGCGAGACGGATGGGACCCTTCTGCTGCTTGGTCTGCCAAGGGGGCTCTTCTGCCGAACACATTGCGAAAGCTGCAGCAGGGGAAGCCCCTTACCGTGCAGGCACTCGGCATGAGCCTGACGGCGGGACTGAACGTCTCGGGATTTGCCGGCGACGCAAAGAACTTTCCACCCACCGATCCTTACATGCGTAGCTATGTCGACCTGTTCTGTGATCATCTTCAGAATCAGTTCAAGACAGACGTGACACTGCACAACAGTAGTTGCGGCGGCAAGACCATTGCATGGGCAGATCGGTACTGCCGACAATTGGTCAGTCCGAACAATCCTGACCTTGTGATCATCGATATGGGGATGAATGACATTTGGGGGCAGACAAGTGGCTCAGCCTTCCGCGCGAGTCTCGAGTCGACCATTCAGAAGATCAAATCGGATTGTCCTGATGCCGAGTTCATTCTGATCAGCAACATGCTACCCGATGTGAACTCGCCCGGAGCTCCGAAGGACGGCGAAGCATGGATCTATGAGTTCCTGCGCCAGATGAACGCACTGGAGGGTCCGGCTGTGGCGGTGTTTGACATGACGACCACGAGCAAGGCACTCTACGATCGTAAGGGGGCATCGTGTTTCACATCGAATTCACTCCATCCGAATGACTACATGGCCCGGTGGTATGCCCAGGGTCTGGTGCATTTGGTCACGGGAATGCCAACATCTGTTGATGGAGATGATCACACGTCCGCTTCCACAGAGCTTAATGTCTTCCCCAATCCTGTTTCCGACGGATCCGTGTGCATCGATGCAGCACCGCTGTCACTGCAGGCTGATACCCCTCTTACTGCTCAGATCTATTCAGTCAGTGGTCAGCTCGTTCGACACGTGACTGCTGTGATGGTAAACAGCCAGGTGCACATCAGCACCCAAGGGTTGGCACAGGGCGCGTATCATGTTGTTGTCCAAAGTGACGATAGATCGGGCACGGCCGGCTTTGTTGTCATGCCTTAGGCAGCCGGTACAGGCCTTGTTGAAGCCTCATCAGGTATACATTCGCCCGGAACATCATGCCGCAAACCACAAACCCTGTCGTGTTCGTCGAGATACCCGTCTGCGACATCGATAGAGCGATGACGTTCTACGGTGCGGTCTTTGGATTTGAATTTGATACGACGATCATTGATGGTAACGAGATGGCCATGCTTCCGTTCAATGACCAAAGAGCGGGCATCTCCGGTGCTTTGGCAAAGGGCGAGATCTACAAACCAACGCATGACGGAGTTTTGGTCTACTTCGCGACGCACGACATCGCAGCAACACTGCACCGTGCAACGACGTGTGGAGGTAGGGTTCTCTACCCGGTCACCGACAATGGAATGGGGCTTGTGGCCGAATTCGAGGACACCGAAGGTAACAGAATTGCCCTGTATCAGCAGAAGTGAAGCTTTGATCACCCATTCTTTATCACGGTGATCGATCGGGAATTTCCTTGCTGTGAAACCACAACGAGATACATGCCGTTGGGAAGGTCACTAAGATCGAGTAGCTCTATACCGTCTGCTCGGGGCTGTTCAACGTTCCGTGTGCGCAGCATAGAGCCCTCAGCAGTAATGATGGTGATTGTGGCAGGTGCCACACCATTGAGTGCCAATGAGATGGTGGAAAGCCCCGTCGTCGGGTTGGGGTAGACGTTGATCGTACTCTGTGGTGCATCTCCTGCCACGCTTGTGATACATGGTTGAGTTGGGTCGTTGATAAACAATGACGTGATGCGACGTTGTGGTCCGCCGGTAACGGATATCGTGGAATCACTGGAGGTCCGATGCATCACGATCTGCGTACCATCCCAAAGAGTCAGCGAGTCCCTGCCGCAGCCATAGAACCGCAGTTGCAGTGAACTATCGGCATGATTGAAATCCTTCACTCCCGGTACGTCACGAACAAGAGTCTCGATATGGGGCTGATCATACATCGGTAGGATGGCCCCCTCCCGCACATAGATCGGCAGATGATCCAGCGGTGCAGAGACGCTAAGGCGGGCAGGACCGGTTGCTGCCAGTGCGCCTGTGCGAACGTCGTACCAGCGTCCTGCAGGAAACACAACGCTGCGTGTTGTAGCTCCGGAGTCGAGCACCGGAGCTACAAGAACTCGATCACCGATAAGGAACTGATCACGAACCGTGATGGTGCGCACGTCATCGGGATAATGAACGTAGAGCGGTCGTGCCACAGGGAGCCCCTTATCAATAGCTTCCCTGGCAAGGGTGAGGAAGTATGGAACGTACGAGACATGCAGGCGGGCGTATCGTTTGAACATGGACCGTGTGGCTTCCGACTGATCGAAGGCAAGGTGCGTGCCGAAGAAGAGTTCATTTCCTTCATGCGTCCACAGGACCGGAAACATGCTGCACACCTGGAGCCAGCGTATCCAGAGCTCTTCAGAGTTCATTGGCAGAGTGTTGTATTCGTATCCGCCGAGGTGCGCAGATACGAGCGGATGGCCAGAGAGACCAGCTGATAAGATGGACGGGATGATGGTCTTTATCCCATCGACCGCAGACCAGTCAAACTGTGTATCACCGGTCCACATCAGGGGACAGTACTTCTGGATTCCCGTCCAACCGGCACGCATCCAGAATGTGTAATCACCATCCGGCCTCTGCTTTTCCCAGAACTCCTGATTCGTCCGCGCCCACCACAATGGGTACTCGTTGTGAACAACGTACGGATTGTCTTTAGCGGAGTCGACCATTTCGATGCGGTGATGCTCGCCGAAATCAGCCATCCAGCCGCTGCTCCCGAGGTCTGCGGCATTGATCAGCATGTTGTTCTGAAGCCACGTACGTGAGGAATGCTTCGTCAGATCCGGTTCGGCAACCTGAGCAAAGAACGACAGCCATTGATTGAGAAAGGTCTTTCCGTCGGCATCACGCATGAAGATGCCGGCAGCATCGGCAGCAGTAAACTCGGCATCGGCGTTGAAGATGTAGGGCCAGTAGTAGTGCAGGACCTTGAACCCGCTTTGACGGTGTTTGCTGACGACGTTCTCGTAGCCGGGATAGCGGGTGCGGTCGATGTCCCACGACATGTCGGCTGTGATGATGTTGTTGATCTTCTCCGACCAGTAGTGGTGCCAGATGGCGCTGCACGGAATGCTGTCGCGTCGCAGCAGATCGGCCACTTCGAGAGATCTGTCTGATTCAGTACGAAACCAGTTCCGGTTCTTGGCCATCACCCACACACCAAATACCCACGGCTCGGGCATCCGAGAGAGTCGGCCGGCATCGGCAGTGTAGCGCTCGATGATCTGTGAGGGCGAGGAACCGGAATAGACCGTAAAACTAAGCGTCTCATCCCAAACGGCGATCTCGTTGATGGCACTGTCAGCCTGCCCAATATCGAACGAACTGCACGAGTTGTTGTGAACCAGCAGCCCATAGCCCCGTGTGGAGAGGTAGAATGGTACACGAAAGTTGCCCTGGTCCTGCGGACGGGGCGATGGGGCGGTATCCATCTGCCCCTCACTGATCCAGTTGAGAAGTCGCTGTCCGCGAAATGCAACACCTTCGAGGCGCTCACCGAACCCCATGAGGTACTCATCGGGAAAGAGACGAAGTCGAAGCTTGGTTCGAAACGTCCAAGGACGTTCCAGCTTCGTTGAGCTTCGGATGTCAATCCTGACGCGATCGTGATCAAGGACGGCCACACGAAGGTTAAAACCCTGACCTGTTGATCTTCGACGGATCTGAACGTCAACAGCATATTCCGAATCCGACGGTGTCCACGATGAAATTGTATCACAGAACCATTGGTCTGTTGCCAGACTATCCCTCACAACCATGTGCATGTAGTTAACGTAGTCAACCCTTGAAAGCGGATATGTTGACAGTCCGATGGGGAATACACCGTCTCGAGCTGACGCTTCCAGGAGAACTCGTCCGGTACCAACGTTTACAATCTGAAACCCTTTACGCTCAAGAACAAAACGAATATTCCCCCGACGAATCTCATACAGAGAAGTCTGCGCCTTGGCAGCTGTGCAGATCACGAGAAGCAAGAGAAACGAGAGTATGTGTCGCATTGATCAAGTTCTCGAAAGGTGTGGTCTTCCTCCGCTTTGATTGCTAGGAGGAGGCGTGTACTAAACGAATATAGCGCCCCATAAACTCGACGAGTGAAATGTTGCCGATTCCGGAATACAGCTAACTTCACGATTCGGTGTTGGTTGCATTCGATACCCAGGAACCGCTGTAAGCGGTGTGTCAATGAAGTATGAGGCTGAGAATGAGCGCGGTCGAGTCTTTCCTATTCGCGGTGCAGTCGCTGTGTCCTAATCTCACAGAAGGCGAGCTGAGCTATCTGCGAGATTGTGTCAGCGTCAGAGAGCTAGGACCACGTCAGCACTTCATTCAGGCCGGAGCGCTTCAGCGAGAGATTGGCTTTGTGCATTCGGGACTCCTGCGAGCCTATTACATTGATGCAGATGGGAATGAGACTTCCGTGAACTTTGTGGCTGAGAAGCGCTATGCCACGCACTACGCATCGTTCATCTCACAGATGTCAAGTTCGTACTTCTTTCAGTGCATAGAGCCAACGGTGTTGGTATGCCTCGGCTATGAGCACATTCAAAGGGGGTATGAACGGTATCCGGGACTTGAACGCTACGGCAGGCTGATTGCCGAAGAAGTACTCAAGCAACAGCAACAACGAATCGAGAGCTTTCTTTTTCGAAGTGCAGAGGAGCGTTATCTCGATTTCATGCAAGATCATCCAAGCCTCTTCAACAGAGTGTCGCTGTCGCATCTGGCGTCCTACCTTGGAATTGAGCGGCAGTCGCTCACGCGCATCAGGAAAAGGTTGGCGCAGCGTTGATATTGACACTTTTGTGTCACGTCGACGAAGCCCCGTTCTCCGAACATTGCATTCATGTTTGGACCACGAAAGGATCGTCGATGAAGGTTGCGATATTCGGTGCCACCGGCTTTTCCGGCAGGGCTATTCTTTCGGAAACCCTCTCCCAGCAGCATCAGGTTGTTGCGCTGGTACGAAGCACTTCCGCCGTAACCATACAATCTGAACGCCTCACACTCATTGAAGGAAGTGTGCTGGACAGTCGGGCCGTTGCACGCGTCGTAAGCGGATGCGACGCAGTGATTCAGTGTCTAGGGGTAGGGGGCAAGGGAAACAGCAAGCCCACGACCTTTCTATCCGACGCTACAAGGATCATCGTTGATGAGATGACATCCCAAGGCATTCCGCGTTTGATTGTGATGAGCAACGTTGGCGCTGGAGACAGCGCTGCCTTTCAGCCATGGGTCTTTTCACGCGTCATTATGCCCCTGTTCATGAAGTGGCTCAAGGTGATCATCGATGATAAGAACCGCATGGAGCCGATCGTGATGAGCAGCGGTCTGGATTGGACGCTTGTGCGCTGTCCCAACATTGTGGACAAAGAGAAGACAAATCACATCAATGCAACAGTCGATGGTAGGGGGCTAAAGCTCTCGGTCACGCTACCTGATATGGCTGCCTTCATGGTCCGTCAACTCACAGACAGTACGTTCTCACACAAAGCCCCTTGCATCAGTAACTAAATGAAATCGAATACTATCCAAACTTCGCTTGGCTCGATTCACGTCGTATCCAATCAGGTTCCAGGTACCGTGCCGGTGCTGTTTCTTCACGGCGTCTATTTCGATCATCACATGTGGTCATATCAGATGAGCCGCGTCACTGACAGGACAGTGATCGCCATCGACATGCCGTTTCATGGTAAGAGCAAGCAGATCATACGCAGGGACTGGGACCTTGATGATTGCGTCGAGTTGGTTGTCGAAGTTCTTGATGTGCTCGGTATCGAGAAGGCGGCCGGTATCGGTCATTCGTGGGGGAGCATGACCCTGCTGAGGTCAGCAGTGAGACATCCACATCGATTCGCTTCGCTGGGACTTTGCAACATGCCATACAAGAAGCTATCGGCCCTGCAGAGCTGGCAGATACGACTTCAGCATACGGCCATGATGTTCAGGGGATTCTACATGCGACAAGCCGCGAAGGCCCTCATGGCAAGGAGCGCAACGGAAGTGAACATCAGATATCTGGCTGGTCCCATGAGCCAATTATCCAATGCCGAGATCCGCCATACGGACCGGGCCGTGCGTATTGATGCGGACGATGCAACGAGTCTCATTCGTCGGCTGACGGTTCCGACCCTTGCCCTGATAGGTAAAGAGGACTACGTTGGAGTACCCCCGTTTCTTCAAACAACGATCGTCAGCGGTGGGCATGTCAGCCCAATCGAAGCACCGGACGAGGTCGTTTCGTTTGTTGAAAGGGTACTCTCCGTCGGTTAGGGGGCGATCAACCGCGTGACGGGGCTGCCATTGTTAACCGACGATAGCTTGTGTGATGACAGATTCAGGGCATCGTGAACTTTCGTGCGCAGATGATCTGGTACACCGGCCTGTTCAGCATACGACGGCCACATTGACACCGTCTCATGAACTTCCGCGACGATTGCCTTTGCACGCCCCCTTTTCATCGAGGCAGATCTAGCGCAGGCCTCAAAGTCATCCATCGTAAACCGATCGCGTTTTCCGTTGAGCGTCATTTGATGGCTCGAGGTCCACAGCCCGTCAGGGTTGAAGCTGTAGGTCACGTCAAACGCCGGTGACAGCGACCACTCGCCGGATTGATTCATAAGGAAGGCGATGTTCTTGACGTGATCGTCTTGATTACGTGCTATGATGTTGAACGCCATGCGTCGAAACAGTTGCTCGATAGACTGCATCGGTAGGTTCATTTGACGCATCACGAGCATGGCCTGCTCATAGCTATGTGCACCTGGCATATGGAAGTCAAAGTGCCCCAAGGCGCACAGAGACTGCATGTGAAGTCTCTCACCTGTTGATGTTCGGTCAAATCGGCGCGTCATGAAGTGTGATCGTCCGTTCTCCTTGAACAGACGGCATTCGCTGATGTCGATGCCGCAATCGCGCGCCATCAGGTAATACGCATACTCAATCAGACCGTATCCCTTGGGGTCGTCAAGCTCCTTGTCCTTGTTGCCGCTTACGCCATCGAACTTGAGCAGCCAGTGCTCAAATCCCTCGCCAACGTTGACTTGACCGGACCGAACTTCATTGGTTATAGGGTTCCATGCGATCACTGCCTTTGCCCGAGCGCCACCAGCCGATGTTCCCACGTGCAGAATATCACGTAGCGAATCTTCGTTGTTGCCCTCATTGAATGATGCCCGAAGGGTTGTACGATGGGTCAGTATCTCGGATGCGAGATCAACCAACCGTGCGACGTCGATATGTGCTGACGTATGAGCCGCCGGGCCCATGACGGGGGCGAACTCCAGTGCTCCCATACCGCGCCGACCCGTATAGCACAGTCGCTCAACGGAATTGAAGGAGTCCGGCCGACGCCCCTGTGATGCCAGCCAAGCATCGATCAACGCGTTCCCGAACTTGTCTGGTAGTGAGTCCGCAAGCAATCCAGGGAGTCCAAGAAACGTCCGCCGTGAAAGCTCTGGAAAGCGATACACCCGCCCGGAGAGAGGCATGACTATCGGAGCAACCTGAATTCCGCTCTGTGCGAAGGCCGGGTCGTATTCAAAGCTTGTGACCTCGTCACCATCATGCAGAGAGACTGCGCCGATGGTCCGACCCCACAGCCTGACTTCAGCAAGCGAAGTCATCGCGATTCACCCCAGTGCCACTGTTTCGATGTGTTCTTTGGTGTGCGCTTGCCGGAGGCGCGCTTTCTGACCTTGCCATTTCGTTTCAACAGGTCCATTGGTCTGGGTGTGGACTCGGGAATCAGGCTATCCAGCCCCGACGACGCATCCAATACACGTAATACGCGAATCAGCGTAGCTAGTTGGGATGTTTGACCTGATTCCATCCGCTCGAGTGTCCGCTTGGCTATACCAGCTTGTTCGGCCACGTCGGCCTGAGTCAGCTGCAATTCGAGTCGACGACCCGCGATCCGCACACCCAACTCCGCCAACACAGCGTCATCGGTAAGCCGTTCCGTTATCTTCATAGTCGCAATATAATGCGATATGTATCATAATGGGTTCATTAGTCGTAATAGAATGCGAAAAATGGATGATTGATGTATCAAAGTAAAATCGACCAGGCACAAAGGCTGTGGTTGGCTTTTGACCATGTTCGCAGTGCACCTTCGTCAAAAATGGCAGTGCCTTCTCGTGGGTACTCATTCCTAATCTGTGCAAACGGTGTGGTGTCGCGCAAGGCAATACTGTTTCACAAACGGAATCCACTCGATAAAACATTGGGAAACTTCAAGTTGCCGCTTGCATTAATCAGTTGACAACGCCTATGTTGGACTAGTGCTTGGAGATATATGTGATTAGGGCCTCGCACAGTCCTTTCTGTCGTTAACCAGCGTCTACCCCCGTGGTTCGGTTGCCGAGTCGGTCACAGTTAGGGACCTATCGGTGCGCCACGCTCGTGCGGAAGAGATGCGGGCTGCCGACGCGATGATCGATGCTGTGGTTTCCAAGCGAGGTGAGCCGAAGGGGGCGTGTAAGGGCTATGCCGTGATTGACCTGCGTCCGGCCGCTCAACAGAACAAGCAGCGCTGAATACATCATGAAGAACGAACTATCAACACTTATGAAGGTCGAGTCAATGGATAACGGAATGAACACGGCACTTGTTCGCATCTCACTGATGCTCTGCGTGGTGCTTATGGCGTGCTCAGGTAGCAAATCGCCATCGGAGCCGGGTGCGACGTATACCATCACGGGAAAGATCAAGGCGGCCACAACAGAGAATGTGGCGGGGATCACGGTGTCCATCGCATCTGCCACTGCGGTTACTGACGCAACTGGTGCGTACACCTTCACGGGTCTGGCCAACGGCACATATGTGGTTGCTCCTGCCAAAGCAGGGATGACGTTTGAACCGCCCACCCACTCGGTGACAATCAACGGAGCAAATGCTGTTACGCCGGACTTCGTGGCCAAGACGGTCCGCTCATACGAACTGCCGGAGATGGTCGCCATCGAGCCAGGGACGTTTATGATGGGGAATATCGAAAGTCAACGGGGAAGTAGTAGCTACCGCCCACAGCACTCCGTCACCATTACCCGAGGACTATGGGCTGGAAAACATGAAGTAACGCAACGGGAGTACGAGAGTGTAATGGGATCGAATCCCTCGGAATGGAAATCCGAGAATAGACCGGTGACAAATCTGTCCCTCAATGAGATAGTCTCATACTGCAACAGACTCTCCGAGTTGGAGGGACTGACGAAGGCTTACACATTGGAAGGGGAAAATATAGCGTGGGACCGCACAGCAAGCGGCTATAGACTTCCTACAAGTGCGGAGTGGGAGTACATCGCACGCGCCGGAACGACTGATAACACTTATGCTGGCGTAAACACGGGCAAAGATCCCGATCCTATTCTAGAAGAAATTGCTTGGTACCTATCAAACAGTCTTGATCCCGATGGCAAGCTTTCGATCAGAGCGGTCGGCTTGAAACGAGCTAATCAATGGGGTCTCCACGATGTCCTTGGCAACGTTCAAGAAGTGTGCTTCGAGTCTTTCGTTCCCTATTCGACAGAGCCGCGGACGGATCCATGGGGAGGTTTCAGGGGAGATTCGATCATTGTACGAGGGGGTAACTATTCATCTAGAGCAACCTCCCTCGTGATCGGTAACGCACCGATGGTCACGACCAAAGGAACGAGCAGGGGTTCGGGTCTCCGACTGGTACGATCTAAGTAAGAAAGCAAGAGTGTATCGATCTCGATTTGAAGGGGAGTACGTATGAGAGCAGCCGTCGCAACGGTCGTCTTGTGCATGCTGGCGTTTGCACGCTTGCATTCTCAGAGTAAGGACGACTTCGAACGAGTTCAATACATACCCAAGGTGGACCGTGTGTCGTCTGACACGCTGCTGGGCCGTGCTCTCACAGGCGATGATCCTCTTCAGGTATCGTTTGCATCATTGCCTGTCGAGATCACCTGTGGACAACGCTGTATGTCACGAGCCTTGCTAAAGCTATCATACGGTATCATTGGTAGAATCGAACGATATCGATTCGATCGAGATGACTTCGATGCTTCGATTTCGGTGATTGTGGAAGGACGAACGCGTAGCGTTCTGAAATGGACCTACCCAACGCAGCCGTCCCTTGCCATTGAAGGAACCGCCACGTCAACCAAGCCTGTGGCCACCATCGTCCTCGACGTCACGGAGTACTCCGATCTCGCATGCTCTACCGTCACTGCCACATCAAACGACATTGTCATAACGATCGATTCCATTGACACCACGGGTCTGACGCCCGAGATGGTTGATTCGCTCGTCTTAACGGCAGAGCTGATCCAGGAATATCGGATCCTTCCCTATGAGGGAGCCACGCTCAGGTGCCCATCGGAGATCTACGTCAAGTCACCGTCCATCGCCGATACCGTACACCCTGTGCGCCTGAGCTGGCAGGTTGCCGACGGCGCTACTCCATGCCCCGACCTGTATCCCTCGTTTGAGGTAGAGGTGCTGCGCCTGTATAACATAAACCCAACGTACCGCGATGCCGAAACGTATCCGCCCGAGCAACTACATGTTGCGTGTTAGAGATCGGCGTTGAGGTCGATCTTGTGCGGCAGCAGGGTGTGGTAGCGAGCTGGTGCTGTGGAGTTGATGCGTAGCAGGAACGTGCGGAGCCAGTCGTAGGGGTTGACGCTTTTGGCATGGCACGTGGCAATGAACGAGCGGTACATGGCGATGTGCTCGGCAGCAGCATGCGAGCCGGAAAAGAGTCAGTGCTTGCGGCCCGAGTGCAACGGGCCGGATGGCATTCTCCATCAAGTTGTTGTCGATCTCCAGATGTCCGTTATGGAGGTATGCCATGAGCTCGTCCCACAGGCGCACGCAATAATGCATGGCCTTGCCGATGGGTGAACGCGGCACGGTGTTCTTAATCTCGGCCACCAGCCAGGCGCTGATGGTATTGAGCAACGGCAGCGACTTCTGCAGACGCAGCTCCTTGCGCTCATAGGTGATCGACTCGATCTCGGCTTTGACAGCCTCGGCCGTTTCCGCATCCGTGGTGTCGAGTCCGAGCGTCAGCTGCGCTTCGGGTACTTCCGAGATGAAGCGCTCGCGCTTGGCTCCAAAGGCCAGCCGTTGCAGCTCTTTGACCAGAAACTCGAGATCAAAGATGCGTGCCTGCTTGTGCTCGAGCTGCTGATCACGTTCGGCAAGGCGCTGGTCACGTTCGGCAAGGCGCTGGTCACGTTCGGCAAGGCACTGGTCACGTTCGGCAAGGCGCTGATCACGTTCGGCAATGCGTTGATCACGTTGCTCAATGAGCTTGATGAGCTCATTCGGGGTCATCTGATGCAGTGCCGTTTGCATGGTGCAACATCGCACAAACATTCATCAGATGCTCAACGATGATAGCTGTATGTTGCAGGTCCTCAAGGCCGATTGTATCGGTCCTTGCGCTTGGTATCAACAAGGCGCACACCCTCAAGCAGCATCAGCAGCTCGTCACGGCGCAGTGACCTCGACGCCCCCGTAGAGGCCGGCATATCAAAGCGTCCACGCTCGAGGCGCTTGCTGAACAGCACATAGCCGTCGCCATCCCAGTAGAGCAACTTGATCTGCACACGCGAGCGGCTGATAAACACGAACACATCACCACGAAGCGGATCATCGCCCAACCCATTGCGTACCAGACCCGCCAAGCCGTCAAAGCCTTTCCGCATATCGGCCGGTGCCGTGTAGAGCCAGAAGCGCATGCTGCCGGCCGCGCTCAGCAGCATCAGCGCACCTCAATACGTGTTCCGCTGCCAAGCGTGACCACCACCATGCTCGCCTTTGTGCGTGTCCTGCGACGACATCTCGGTCAGCAGTGGCACAAACTCGCGATGACGCACGAGCTCATGCCCCTGCGCGGTCTTGCGCTGCTCACGATATTGCCGGCACCAATACAGCATCGTCGCATACGACACGCCCTGCTGCTCGGCATACGCCTGCTGACTCATTCCACTGCGTTGTCACGACTCCACCATGCATACATCTGCTCTCGCTTTGTGCTCCGTCGCATCGATCACTCCTCATGATTGTGTGACGGCAAACCTCGGTCACACTCTCACGCCAGGACAGATGTACTTGCTCGGGTGGATACGGTTCACTTCGACATACTACCGTAGAATTCGAATCGATACTGAAGCAATACGTTGTTTGGTTTTCGACTGCATGACGTACTGACCGATTGGAAGCGCCCCCAGGTCGACACGCACTTCGCTGGTTGTTTGCATCGACGGGCTGGGACTATTGATGGCTGTCTGCCAAACTACATGACCGAGAATATCAAAAACCTGCAACTCAATCAGATCTGGCGTAGAGGGTAGCGTAACGAAGAACTCTCCTAACGATGGATTTGGACGCACTGATAGCAGGTGATTGTCATGATTATCAACGTCTTCGGGAGTTCTAGAAGTTGACCAAACAACTCCTGTTAGATAGCAAATACTGTCGCCTCCTCGGGTATTCGAATAGAAAATGATTGTGTCCTTGTTCAGAATATCCATATCACCGCGAGGCATATACTGCACGATAAAGATTGCAGAGTCCTGAGGGGCAATGATAAGGGGCAACAACGAGTCGATGTTTGTGACTGAAACGAAACGATTGCTGTAGTCGGATGAATCGAGCTTTGCTCGGTCATAGTTGTGGATATGCAAATCACCATCGCCGGTATTACGAACTACGATGCTCTTCCGACGTGAGTTAGGAGGGTCGATAGAGTTATCCCAACTAAGATTGCTCACATTAATCACCGGCAAAACGGGCTCAAATGCGATGCTGAGCTTCGACCCATATTTTGAGCAACCAATGTCGAAGAATATTGAATCAACAATCGTATCCGTTAGTGCTTTGCGAGGTTCCGCTTTGATCAAAAACGTTCGCGACTTCGATGCCTCCAGTTTAATCGGACCAGTCGTATCAACAGAGAATACTCCCATTGTGGATAGAAAACGAACTCGATCTATCGTTATAGATCGGTTGTTGTAGGGATTAGATACCTTCAATTCTCTTGTCAATGACCTAGCCGATGTGTCTGCGCGCTTCACAGTACCAAATTGCACATGATCTGGCAACACCGACAGCTTCGTGGCATCGAAGGAGTATTGACGCTCAACATATCTACCAGATCTTGAAACCAGTCGGACCTTCGCAGAGGCACTTTGTTGCTTATCTATCACCTTGATGTTAAAGGTCACGCTGGAATCACCGGAAGCGAAGTTCGTATCTATCTCCATGCGATAATTGTTCAGCTCAATTGGAATCACGCCATACAATGCCGCACATGTCTGGCCATTGGCCACTACCAAACCTTTGACAGATGCATCGCCACAGTCTATCTCGTCGGTTACAATTAGTGAATCGTTACATGGAATCGATACATCAACTGCCACTGGTGTTCCATACGCACGTCCCTGGGACAGACCATCCATTGAGCCATACGTCCATGCTGCCCAGCGGACGTTAGGATCTATCGACTCGATGACATGTTCACCGGCACCGATAGGTGATGTGATGCAGGCATACGGCGTTCCCGTTATGGAGCGCATCGCGCCGCCGAACATTACATTGAGAGACTTGCCTTTGTACTTGATCTTTGTGATCTCATCTGCCTTGAAGACAATGCTGACGAAGTTGTCCATTCCTTCTGGAGCTCTGAACACACCATAATCAACATAACGGTCGACCGACGGCACAACCTGAAGCATCGGCATGCCCGACTCAACCGTCGGGTGTCCGAGTGCTGACTCTTCGCCCTTCGATGAGCCACGAATCCCAAGGCCTCGGACCTCTGCATACGACTTGCCGTACTGACCCATCAAGATCGGCTTGTCGGATTCCCAGTAGGTCTGTACTTCGACCGACGGTACGATACGCGTTTCGCCCTTCTTCAGGATGAACTCGTTCTTGAATGACGAACCATCTTGGCTAAGTGACTTCACAGTTGTGCTGTCCTCGAGGGCAATAACACGAATCACATCACCTCGGTCATCTTCCGCTCCGGATTCAGCAGGGGCCTTGCCCGTTACACGCGTACTCGTGTAGCGACATGGCACAGTAACGAACTTCTTTCCAGCCATCTCAAGCGGCAACATGGCATCATGAACATTATTACGAACGAAGTGAGCTGATGAGGAGCCGCGGAGACCGCCAAGAAAGTCTGGATAGCGCAGGATACCAACCTTTGTGTGGCCTGAGATAACGCCAACAGGCTTGCTGGAGCGTATCATCGTACCAGATAAGTCTGTTATCCACTCTTTATTATTGGCCTCGTCAATCTTCGATTTAATGAGAAATGTCTCACCTTTGTTGAGTACCACGGTTTGTGTGGCCCCCTTGCGCACGGAGGGATTTGATTCTCCACCCTCTGTGTCAAATGCGGGTGCATACGATAGCACTGTACTGTCGTTATCTGCGATCACCAGAATCTGACTTGGGCGATAACTATAGCCATCTGCCTGAGTACCGTAGCGATCCTGATAGAAATTCATCGTGTAATAGTTCTTGCCCCAGCCCTCTACCGGCAAGTGGTTTGCCGTCTCGCCATTGCCGTTCCACTGCTGAAGCGTAGTAACCCAAATCGGTGCGTCGGCTTCTACGACAATACCGAAGCCCGTCTTCGTTTCCGACTTGGTGTTCATGTACGCAACAGAAACGGGCACACTAAGAACCCGATTCGCCTCAAGTATGTATTCCTTGTCAATACGCGGAGCTTCATTGATCGCCGCTGGCGTCGTAACTCGAACCTTTGTCTTCGTGCGAGAAGAGATTTGGAGCATCATCGGCTGTGGGAATGGGCTCTCCGATGTGCTAGCCCATGCCTGCGGGAATGCAACGACGTAGCGCTTCCCCTGTGTAAGGCTCATAACCGTCTGTGAATGTGTTGGCATCACCTGAGTGATGAGCAGAATCATAGCAAATGCTAGCAGAGGCATAACGAACTCTTGTAGATCCTAAGGATGAAATCAGAGGTAAATTTGATCAAAAAAACTGAGCTTTTCGCTGTTTCATTGGCAGCGTGTGCGATAGTCTGTTCGCGAAGATAGACGTTCCTCTCTATTGCTTGCAGCCTTTGTTTGTCTGTCCCGCTTCATGCGAAGCGGTTCAGCTGAACGGTACATCACCTCGCATGAAGTTCCTCGCACGAGCTCACCTGTTCTCGGTATGACGAGACCGCTCATGCAATGAACGAGGCGGTGATACGATGAAGCCGATACGACACATTACCACGGTGATTCCATGTTCAAAACCATCGCATACGCCGAAGTGATCTCCTACATCCTGCTGT
>VERF01000061.1 GCA_018882895.1 Candidatus Kapaibacterium sp. | reverse complement strand
ACTGGGGTGACGTTGTGGACTGGTACGTACAACGGCCGTGAGCGTCAGACGAACGTGTGCCCGGGTCCGACGGTTCCTCTGGTACAAGCAAACCAGGACATCGCACGCTTTACAGTTTCTGTACCGTGTGTTGGTCCGACGATCACAGTGCAGCCGACGCCCGCAGTCACGTCGTGTTCTGGTCAGCCCCTTTCGCTGACCGTTTCCAGCAATCTCGTAAGCGGAACATTTGAGTGGTTCCGTGATACAGTCAGCCTTGGCGTGAGCACGAATCCAACGTTGACGATCGCCAGTACGACGGTAAATGATAACGGCGTGTATCGTTGCGTGCTCCGTGATAACTGCAACCCGACAACGGCCGTGACTACGTCAAGCACAAGCCGTGTGACAATCATCGGGGCTCCGACCATCACTGTTCAGCCGGCTGCAACACGCGTGGTATGTGAAAACGGTAACGATACTCTTCGTATTCGCGGAATCGGAGGAGGCATACGCTTCCAGTGGTTCAAGGATGGTGCTCCGATTGCAGGCGCCACTGATTCGAACTTTGTGATTAACAATGCGTCGGCAGCAAGCGCTGGTAATTATTGGTGCGTTGTCTCTGGCACTTGCTCTCCAAGTGCGACGAGTGCTGTTTCGGCGGTCTCAGTTGCCATTCGCCCTCGGATTACCCGCCAGCCAACAAACCTTGATGTTTGCCCTGGCTCGAACAACACGGTTTCTGTGGCTGCTACCGGCAACAACCTGGCCTATCAATGGTATCGCAATGGCCAGATCATCAACGGTCAAACCAGCTCAAGCATCGCGTTCAATAACTACGACTACTCGATGAACGGCCAGTACTACTGTATCGTCCGCTCCGACGTGCCGAATCCGAACAACTGTCCGATTTCCGTTCAGTCAACCACGATCCGCGTTGCCGGATTCCGCGCCCCGACTGTTACAACGCAGCCAAAGAGCGTTGATGCCTGCGCCGGCACTAACACAACACTCGTGGCGACGTTCGGCGGGACGGGTCTTTCATTCCAGTGGTTCAAGGACGGCCAGGCAATCGACGGTCAAACGGCGAACGCGATCGTTATCGCAGCTACCAAGCCATCGGATGCAGGACGCTATACGGTGACTGCCACCGGAACGTGTGGCTTGTTCGTGAGGAGCGACACTGCCGTGGTTACAGTCCTGAACCGCCCGACAGTGACCAAGCAGCCTGAATCGGCAACGCTCACATCGGGCGATCGCCTTGCGCTGAGTGTTGAGGGCACAGATGTTCGCACTGTACAGTGGTTCAAGAATGAGGTTGCCATCAAGGATGCCACCACGACGTCCTTCTCGATCTCTCGCGTTGTCAAGTCGGATGCAGGCTTCTACACGGCACGTATCACAAACGGTTGCGGTGGCGTGGTCTCGGCAAGTGCCAAGGTTGTGGTCAACGACCCTGTCACCCCACGTCCGGCCATCGAACTGTCGCAGACATCGGTCGACTTCGGTGAGATCCCACAGGGATACAACAAGACAGTCAACCTCTCGGCTGTCATTAAGAACACGGGCAATGCCCCTCTGACGATCACAGCATTGAACATCGCTCCTTCAGACTTTTCGATCACCAATGCACCTGCCGTGCCATTCGATATTGCGCCGGGCGGAGATCAGTCGCTGACGCTCGTGGCAGCTCCAACGCGCCGTGGCTCGCTCAACGGAACGTTGACGATCCGCTCAAACGCCACGTCAACGCCGCAGGTAACAATCGCTCTGTCGGCTGCATACGTTCTGCGCTATACGGCAGCAACATCGCAGGACTTCGGCGTGACCGAGACCGGTAAGCCGGTTGAGAAGTGCATGACGGTCACCAACACATCCGCTCAGGAGATCGCGATCGATCAGGCTTCGTTCACAGGAACACACGCGTCAGACTTCAGCATGGTGACGACGCTTCCGGTGACGATCGCCGCCGGCGCATCGGCAGAACTCTGTGTAAAGTTCTCTCCGATCGCAGTCGGCCAGCGTAGCGCTCAGATGGCACTTCGCTCTGCCAACGGTGGTAACACGAACGTCGACCTCTCGGGCACCGCCGAAACTCCGGGTGGCGTTGTCGACGCCGCAGAGTACGGTCTGACGGTCGGTCCAAACCCTGCACGTGAGTCGATCGAGATCCGCTTTGGTCGCGCTACAGCAACGATGGAGATCAGCCTCGTCGATGCATCGGGTCGCGCCGTGGCCACAATGTCACACGATGCCGTGGAAGCCGGCTCTTCGGTTCGCATGAGCTCGCTCAACAACGTTGCCAGCGGAAGCTACATGCTGACGGTTCGCACGGGCACCGACATTATCGTTGTGCCTGTAAGCATCGTCCGCTAAGGTTACTTTTCAGAGCCCACTCAAGGGGCGTTATCGCGTCAAGCGGTAGCGCCCCTTTCTTTTTGCTTCAACACCGTGCCTGCCATACGTTCGCAGGATGACAATAGGGGACACGATATGAGATCTCGCTTCAGTGCTGTGGCCGCAACCGCGGCCGTGCTGATCTGCACAGTGACCTGCGCGCGCGCGCAGATCCGTCCGTCGCGCACGTGGGAGTCGTCACCTCAACGTGGCATGCGATCGGGTGTGATGACCTCACTCATGGGAGGGGGCGAGTTTCAGCGCTCCTTCGGGTCGGCCTTTGATGAGCAGGCCTGGCAGTTCCGCACGCATGTGCAGGCCGAACCGTATCGGTTCTCGGATACGGGGCGAAGCGTCATCTGGACCACGACCATTGAGGCACATCAGGAGATGACGGCGAATCCGTACAATGATATCTCGTTCAACCCCCGCACGATGCGCTGGGAGGAGTTCTTCTGGCTGCACATGATCACCGACGACTTCTCGGCACGCGTGGGCTTTGTGCACCGTTGCAAGCATGACATCGACAATCTCAGTGGTGCCGATGAGGACAATCCGATAAGCCCCCTTCTGGCAGAGCAGCGTACGCTCATTCTGACGGGTCCGACGCTTGCCGCGTCGATTCCATCGCAGTCCACTCGCCTTGGCACGGTCACAGCTTCGGCCGGCGTGGAGTGGTTCCTGAACTCGTCCGACAATCGCCGCGGTGGCCCGGCCGTTGGCTCGTGGGATCACATGAAGGGGGCGGCTTGGTTGCGGGCGCAATGCATCACGCGCATCGGCTCTGACGTGGCCATTCTTACGTCGGCCTTTGCATCATTGCCATGGTTTGAAGCACGTCCGGGAGCGAGTCCCGACGTGCCCTTTGAGGCACGAGGGGAGCTCGCTCTCTCGCTCACGGGGGCCACGGCGCGCCTCGACGTGGCGCTGGTGGCCGAGCGATCGTTTGATGAACCGGCCTTGACCTACCCGGCGGCCTCATCATACGTCGGACTGTGCGTGAGGTTCATGCCGCAGCTCAGTGCTACGGAATGATGTCGATCACGACCGTGCGGTTATACATCCGGCCTTCCGGGGTGTCGTTGGTGAAAAGTGGCTCGTCCTCGCCCACGGCGTTGGAGGTGAACTTCACGTTACGAACGCCGCGCGTGCTCAGTTCCTGCTTCATCATGTCCATTACCTGATCAGCGCGCTTCATCGACAGTTCAAGGTTGGCCTTACCGATTTCGTCTGTGTGACCGTAGATGTTCACGCGAGAGCCATTGCGTACCTCAGGGATTACGTCCGAGATGAGGAAGTTCTTTGATCGGGCCACCGGATCGTCGTCGTTGAACTCGAAGATCAGTCGGTGCCGCAGTGATGTGCTTTCCTGATCTGTGCGCACAAGCGTCAACTGCTCGGCCTCGGTGCGCGTCTGCCCATCGCGCGTGGTGGCGTTGACGGTGAGGGTGACCTTGCCGGAGCGCTGATTCGGCTGCAGCAGTCCCGTCGGGTCGATGTAGGCCGTGGCCTGCGTGAACGGCCCGAACGACCGGCTTTGGCCGTTGCCCTCGATGCGGGCACCCCAGCTCGAAAGGTCGCGCATGGCTGACATGTCGACCAGCAACTGATGCTCCGTTTCGGATGGCCGCACGGATGTAACGATCACACGCGAGCCCAAGCGATCGGGTTGCATGTTGCGGAATTGCACACGGCGATTCTCGTCGGCCAGACGCGGGCTGGTTGACTGGTTCGTGCCTGACTTCGGATCGGCCTCTCCGGTGGA
The DNA here is from genome assembly GCA_018882895.1 of Candidatus Kapaibacterium sp. Taxonomy (GTDB): domain Bacteria; phylum Bacteroidota; class Ignavibacteria; order Kapaibacteriales; family Kapaibacteriaceae; genus UBA10438. Next base: position 9,581 of record VERF01000061.1, on the reverse strand, counting down.
GATCTTCAGCTGCTCAGGGCGCACGCCCCAGACGTCGACCAGGTAGCGCTGCACGCTCTCGGCCATCGAGCGAGCGTTGCGACCATCGGGGTCGGATGCATGCAGCTCAACGCTGGAGCCGGGTGTGGAGGTCAGGCGCCAGCCCATGTAGTTGAGGATGTTGTAGTAGACATTGCGCTGCACCGCGGGACGCTGCTCAACGTCGCCCACGTCGATCGACGTGCTGGAGGCGGAGTTCGCAAAGCCCCTTGTCTGGGCCCGCGTCAGCTTCGCATAACGGTTAGGGATCTCGGCAGACCCACGGTCAAAGAACACATACGGGCGAAGTGGAAAGTCGGCCCGCTCGATGCGCTTGGCATAGACCCCTTCGCGGGGCTCGATGGCTCGGAACAGCTTGCCCGGTGCGGGTGCCGGCTCAGGACTTGGCTGGTAGGGGGCTTCCATGGACGTTTCGACCACGGGCGCAGAGCCAAAGGCGATCGACACACCGCCTCGCACCGACACCGTACTCATCCCGTCGTTGAAGGCGTTCTGATCAGTGAAGTTCGTACCGCGCTGTCCGACCATGTACGAGGCCTCCACAAACGGCGTGAGGATCCACTGCGTCGATGCGCCCGGGTCTGACAAAAAGATGTCATACCCCGCGCCGGCAAACCCCGATGCCGTCAACGCATGCTTCACCGTGCCCGGTGCGGCCACGTCGAGATCCTTCTGCTCGGAACTTTCCTCCGGCGTAAAATCAAACTTCTGACTGATCGATGCGCCCAGCCCCACTCCGGCGGTCAGGTGCAGACGATCATCGAGATAGAACTTCAGATGCGGCTCCACCGACACGTAGCTCATCGTGAACCGATAGTCGTCCTTGAAGTACGTTGCCGCCTCGGCCGAGGCCACGCCATCGCCCTTACGGTACGACTCATCGGTTGCAAGCTGACTGCGGTCGTCGAACATAACGCGCGTACCAAAGTGGATCGCATCGCTGAGCGCCGTCTGAAAGCTCAATCCACCGTAAAAGCCCCCTCCCTGACCATCGTTGTAGACCTTTGAGCCGAACTGACCGCCGGGACGTTTCGGATCGCTTACCCACTGCCCCCAGCCGATGCCGGACATGTTGAAGTTACCCCCCAGTAGCAGCCCCCATCGCGTGGAAACGCTCGGTGGAGCCTGTGCAGAGGCATGGAAGGCGGCCGCGCCCAAGACAACGGCCAATATAATCGGTCGAACGATCGAATGCATAGTGGTGACTCCTGTCAGTGAACAATCACACATCCACACCACCTCGGTGCAGACCACCACAATGCTAGAGATCTCCGCAAGCCCCTTTCATGATCTTTGACAGGGGGCAAGGATTGCCGAGGGCCTGCGTAAATGGCCTCACAAAGGGTAAATTCCGTAAGCGCCGCACGCGTTATAGCCATTGGCTCACCCAGTTAGAGAGGAATCGGAATGTTGAGATCACTACTGCTACTCTGCGCCTTGATGTTGCCCGGAGCAGACATCATGTGGGCACAGTTGAGCGGCATACCCAATGCTCTGTCCATGAATGATGCGGCTGGACGTGATTTCTGGATCGCGATTCCGCCAAGCGAGGTCGAAAGTCATCCAACTGAGTCTCTTGAAGTACACCTTGTCTCGACGCAGCCCGCTGTGGTGACCCTGACAGATGCCTATACCGGAAGCATTCGCAGGTATGAACTCAGTGCCAACGAGGTGCGGACGCTTAGTCAGGCCCGTGGCGACGTCTCCTGGAACTCGGAGGTGCGGGAGGCCGAGCAGCCGGTTCCAAAGGGACTGCACATTGAGTCGACCACTCCGATCACCGTCTATGTCCTCAATTCAAAGCAGTTCACCCATGATGGCTATCGGGCCCTTCCAACGCACGTATGGGGTCGGGAGTACATCCCCATCAGCTACTACGACTTCAAGGAATTCGCCGAGTGGGCAGGGGGCTTTGTGGTCGTCGCTTCAGAGCGCACGATACTCGACATCTTGCTTCGTGGCGTTGGTACTTCCGTAGCAAAGACCTCTGGCGGGCGTGACATCAACACCGACCAACGCATCACCGTGAGCCTCGAACCGGGCGAGGTCTACATGGTACGCGGCGATGGCACAACCCGCGGAACATTCGATATCAGTGGGTCACTCATTCGCTCAGACAAACCGATCGGGGTACTTGCCTTTCACATGAAGACATCGATGCCCAATATGCTAGCCGGTGGTGGTCGGCAGCACCTGGTGGAGATGTGCCAGCCAACCAGCACGTGGGGACTTCGCACGGCAACGGTAGAGCTGACCAGGACGCAGTCCAAGGGCCCCGGCTCGGGTGACGTCTTCCGTATCATGGCAAGTGAAAACTCAACCAAGTGGTCGGTCACAAGCTACAATCGCAACACCAAGCGCATCATCAGTCGTGATGGCGGCAACCTACTCAAGGGTGGGGACTTTGCTGACCTGACGCAGAGCACCACGCCAACTGCTCTCATCTCAGGTGTGTCTGTGTGGGAGTCTTCCAAACCCTGTCGCATCGTGCAGTATGCTACATCTTGGATGTGGGACTATAACACAAACCTCGATCCGCTCATGATCGAAGCGCCCGCGCTGGACGCCGGTGTTCAGAGGGCAACATTTGCGACAAGTCCGAACCGGCGATTCTCAACAAACCATGTATCGCTCATTGTGCAGGCCAATCCTTCGGCAGAAACATATGTGCGCGACCTCGAGTCTGTGATGATCGACGGCGTTGCCGTGTGGAGTCACCCTCAGGCACTCATTCCCGGACTGAAATCAAATCATATCGGTGACGGAATTCATTTCGCCACCATCGAGATACCTTCGAATGGGAAGCCCCATATCATCTCATGCAATGAAAACGTGCGCTTCACAGGCACGTTCGTTGGCTCCGGCGCAGATGAGGCCTACGGGTGGCCGATCGCAGGTTCGGTCCGTCCGCGTGGAATGGACGATTCGGTGGCACCGAGTCTTGCAGTTGACACACGCGACTGTCGATTTGCATCAGTATCAGTGAATGATGGCATGGGGCTTGGCATTGCAGCGATCGACACTGTTGCTGGTGCCGGAAACATCAACATTGATATCGTAAGAGAGTACGCTACGCCGTTGCCGCGGTTCGGGGCATTGAGTACTGCCGATTTCACCATCCTCGTTCGCGACAAGCAAGCGCCGGCTCGATGCGTGTTTTACGTGCAAGACTGGGCTGATAACGTCCGGATCGACTCTGTTTCATTTGTGCCTGTGCCTTCGCTCGACACCTTGCCTCCTCAGATCAGTCCTGAGCTGAAGGAGGATCGGAGGTGGAGTTACCGTGTTACAGAAGAGCGCAACATTCCGGTTATACCAGAGCCTTGCCCCACGACTGCGCCGCAGCGTGAGACGGGAATTCGGCAGTTCATGGTTGAGAAGGCATCCGACAGCCTCAACATGCGCGTGAAGCTCGAGCCGATGCCATCGTCGGACTCAATGAAGCCGACATTGGTGATGCGCATTCAGATTGAGGTGACTGATCCAAAGATCGACGCCAAATGCCGATTCGTTGTCCGCGACTGGGCCGGAAACTCGATCGTTGACAGCGTACGTTATACGGCACCAACGTCGATTGAATCCGATCGTAGTGATCACGCCTTCAGACTAAACTACAGGAACGCAGTCATCAGCTACGAATGTGCAGACGAACGAACTCCTTACAGGGCTGATCTTTACTCGGTTCATGGACAGCACTTGGTCAGCTTCGTCCCTTATAGTCCAACAGGGCAGTATCCGACTGCTCTTGCTGCCGGACTCTATGTGCTCGTTCTGCAATACCCAACAGGTCACGAAACCATCAGATTGATGGTCGCGGAATAGGTCATGATACTGTAAGGGCTCAGCCCCCGTTTGCCCACCTCATCCCGGAACAATGTCAAGGTGCAGGCCAAGGGGCAGGCGACGGCGGTCAGGTGCAGACGATCATCGAGATAGAACTTCAAATGCGGCTCCACCGACACGTAGCTCATCGTGAACCGATAGTCGTCCTTGTAGTGCGTTGCCGCCTCGGCCGAGGCCACGCCATCGCCCTTACGGTACGACTCATCGGTTGCAAGCTGACTGCGGTCGTCGAACATAACGCGCGTGCCAAAGTGGATCGCATCGCTGAGCGCCGTCTGAAAGCTCAATCTGCGGTAAAAGCCCCCTCCCTTGCCGGACATGTTGAAGTCACCCCCCAGTACCAGCCCCCAGCGCGTGGAAACGATCGCTGGAGCCTGTGCAGAGGCATGGAAGGCGGCCGCGCCCAAGACAACGGCCGGTATAATCGGTCGAACGACCGAATGCATAGTGGTGACTCCTGTCAGTGAACAATCACACGTCTACACCACCTCGGTGCAGACCACCACAATGCTAGAGATCTCCGCCAGCCCCTTTCATGATCTTTGACAGGGGGCAAGGATTGCCGAGGGCGGAGGACGGAGGACGGAGTACGGAGGACGGAGGACGGATTACGGATTACGGAGGACGGATTACGGATTACGGAGGACGGAGGACGGATTACGGATGACGATGGCGGCGCCCTCATCCCGTCAGCACCCGTCCAAGAATCTCGTAGGAGATAACTTCGCCGCGGGAGTAGGTGGAGCCGAGCGCCTTCAATTGCCTTTTGAACGTTGCCATTTCGTTGGCTGATGGTGGCGTATATCGATGCGTGAAAATGAACTCAACAAAGACCCCGAGTCTATCACGGTCGCGCAGGTTGCTGCGGCGCCGCACATACCGCAGCAAGTTTTGGAGTGTCTGCTCATACAGCGGGTGGTCCTGTTGCGCTTTTGTATCAATGAGTTGCCAGATGTTCAGAGAAATGTAGACTTGTCGCGTCGTTGACGCATCGCGAAGCTGCGCCCTCAGGCGCAGATAGGTATGTGTTGGTCTGCCTCTGCGAGGTGGCTGCTGCAAGGTCAATTGGCGAAAGGAGTTGCAGTATGCCTCGAGCATTGCAATCCAGGATTCGAGTTCGGTGTTGCGTTCGGCAAGGCGGGGATGACGACGGATTTCCGCGGCCAGCAGCAGCGAGCTATCAGCATTGCCTGAAAGAAGATGACCGCGAATGGCCACGTCGGTGCAGACCAGCCAATTGGAAGATCCTGGCTTGTATTCATCACGGGCGGCATGTGCGTGCTTGATGGCGTTGCCGAGTAGCCCCAATTCAAGACTAGTCACGGCAGTGTAGAGATTAGCTTCTACCCGTGGTAATGGACAAGATTTGAGCTCGACAAGCATCTTCTCATACTGGCCAGTTGCTTGAAGAGCAGTGATTAGAATACGTGCCAAGGAAATCTTGAGCCAGGGCTCTCGACGATGCGCGAGTGACTTTTCGCATGCCTTCTCAAGTTCTTTCCATTGTGATCGAATGGCATCACTTTGCAAGCTGGAACCACGAGCAGCTGCGTAGAGGAGATCGTGTCGTGAGCGCACCTCAGATTCCATCTGCATCGCCGAAAGGAGGCGCTTCAACTGAGTTGCATACTCGACGGCCTTCGAGCGCGAGCCAAACTGCGAATTGTAGGTGATGAGACATCGTAGTGCTGCAACACAGAGACCCTGCCATACAGTTCCTCGATTGCCCTCGATGTTGTCATGGTCGGATCCATTGCCAGCTTGTACAGCGTGTAGCTTTTTGTTGCTTTGTCCTCCAAGGATTCATTGAAGACTTCGATAGACTTGAATCGACGCTGTGCTATAACAACCACAAGGGCCTGTAGATACGTAAAGGACGTCATAATTATGCTCAATTAGTAATGAGGAAAACAATGCTGTTCATGCTCTAGCAAAAATATTCAGCAGCGCGATGTTTGAAGAAACAATATTTGTTTACGAATCATAGGGTCTCAATATGGAACTGCTGCTCGCAATTCTCGTTTGGCTGCGAATTGCATCACCGGGAATGCAAATAACGTCGAGTGATTATGAACAACTCGTACAATCGAATTCAACATTGATTCAACAGGTCGTTTCCGACACGTCGCTGAGCCAACAAGCAGTGGCAGCGTATAATGAAGGAACGAGACTTGTAGTCATTGATCCGATAAGTCGATAATTCACAAATAGTTTCCTACGGAATGATCATGAAGAACACGGCGCTTTTTGTAACCTCAATTCTGCTGGCACTTTGTTTGCTAAGCAGCACCGCAACCGCTCAAACAGGATGCACAGGGCAGGACCCATACGATTGCGCAGGGTGTACACGGGACAGCACCTACCGGCTAAGAGTATGTATTGGGCCGGTCACTGATTCGATTGATATTACAATGTGTACTCAGATAGCTACGTCGCAGTACATCTCGAATCCATGCACGAATTGTCAGAGGCCACTGGACGCTATCACGTGGGTCCGAAAAGTCTGTGTTCCACCGTCACTATCGCTGGTCAGCATCGACACGATCTATCGAGCAGTCATGGCCGCGACTTCATTATGCTGCGGGTCGCCATTCATTCCTGCAACAATACCGCAATGTGATTCGTCAGGAAGCGCCTGTAACACGGTCCAAGGGGTCTACTGCCACGTCCTCGGACTCCCCAAGTGTATGGTAAGGGTTGGGAATTGCTGGCAGCCATGCCGGCAGCAATGTCGGGACTTTTGTTATGTTGAGCGGAGGTACTGTAAATCAGCCTCCGGTTCGTGTACGCAATGCACAATTGGTATTTGCAGTACCGCAGAACAATGCACTCAGCAATGTATACCAGTTAACTGCAACCAGCTCATCAATCCACTTGGTTGTTGTCCGTAAAAATACGGATCGTTTATGAGACATCTTCTCCCGTTGTGGGTTTGCCTATATGCGCACTTCGTAGCTGTGGCACCAAGAGCCATTGCACAGGGAAGTGGCTTTTCACTCGTCTATCAGCGTGCCGCACTTGCTATAAATGGGTCATCTCGCCTGACAATTCGAACGGATTCGCGCGACAGTTGTCTAATTCTGGCGGCTAATCAGCCACGTGGGCTCCTGCGTAGCTCAGACAACGGAATGACCTTTGAATACGCATGCTCTCCGTTTGACTACATATTAGTCGAATCTTACACAACGCTGCTGCGTTGGCTCGATGGCCGGTCACTTGTAACAGGAATATCCTTAGCACAGACGACCGGAATATCCACATTGACAAGTGGCGGCTGCTTCTTGAGCTACGAGGAAGCCGGTCGGCGACCTGGCAATAGGCTCGCCCCTCCATTCCGTACCTATGATCCTGGCATTGCTGTTGTTGGTTCGGCGTATACCACGGATTACGGGAAGTCGTGGCAAAGTATCGGCGGAGCTGTCCACCCCAATGCCGAGAAGGTCTTTTCATCGCGATTTGGATTTATCGGAAAGGGCACCTCTGGAGATTGGTATGCTGATGATCCAGCCACGAAGAATCAAACATTGCTCGCTCAGATCCCGACGAAGTTTCGCAGCCTCCGTGCGGCAAGTAACGGTACGCTGGTCGGCTTCGGGGACTCCCTCATTGCATGGATGGGTCCTACTGATACCTCGTTTGTTGAACGACGCACCTTTTCATTGCCGGGTCAAGCAGCGCCCATGCCCGTTGTGTTTCTTGAGGAGATCACGTGGAGAGATGAGCCGTTTTTCTGTCTGGCAACCACCGGCATTGAGTGGTATCTGTTTAGTGTTTCCAGAGACTCGGCTCGTGCCATTCACCTGCAGCGCTCTGTAGCAAATGCTCGTTTTGTATTGTCTCCGGTCGACGAATTCGGCTGTTTGATAACCGAAACAGACCGAGATGGACGTCCTCTGCAGAATCTTTATTTCGATCGAAACGGCGTACTTGTGAGCCGGCCAGAGACGCAACGATGTGCGGCAGTTGGCAGTATTGACCAACACATCACATGGTCAGACAGTGCCGTGTATGTGATTGATCAGGAGGGTAATGACGCGAGTCCCTGTCACCTGTATCGCATACGTCACCGCGAACCGAATCGTGTTGAACATGTCGGTAAGGCCTTTACGGGCGAGGCGGGAAGCGCCTTTGAACCCATGAGCATGTGCGTGCTCGATACGATGAATGGCTCGCTTGTTGGACGAGACCGTCGCGGAGCGGTGCTGGAGTATACCACTGGTGGAGAAATGCGAGGTTTCCTCATTCATGCGGCCGAAGGCTTGCCGGAACAGAAGACAGCTCAACTGAATTTTGAACACAGCGTTCCGCAACTGATCACCACGGATACCGTATTCGCGCTGGGCACTTCTGACGTGATCATCGGCACGAACAAGGGCCGGTTGCTGAGATCCATCTGGGTTGAGAATAATCCGGTAACGATGCTCCAGCGCGCGGCAGGCAGAACACTGTACTTTGGTCGACGCGACATCATTCAGGCATCGTATGATGGCCAGACGTTGGACACCATTGAAGTAAGACTGCCCGGCGTGAAAGGTGACACCCTTGGTGTGCTGAGCGATATCGCCGAGATTGATACGCAGAACCTGGTTCTGGCATTACGTGGCCATACGAATCGCACCTATGATGGCGAGCTTCTTTACACCACTCGTGGTGGTCTTGCCTACACCACGGACCGTGGGGCTACGTGGCAATTTTCGACTGTGCCATCAGCGGATCAGGCCTATTACTCCGTCAAGAAGCTGCGAAGCGGTGCGTTGGTCTCACTTTCTGTCGATGCGGACATCCTTGTCGATAGTGCCACGAATACTTCCACCGTCCGTTGTACTTCGGGACATCTTCTGCGCTCGATCGATGGCGGCAAAACCTGGACCTCGCAAGCAACATTCTCGCTGCGAAATCCATCATTGAGCCGGTGCTCATACCGCATTTGGGAGGGCACCACGCGCATCTTCATTGCCACGCCCGAGGCCGTCATGATCTCAACCGATGACGGCCAGACATGGACAGCGGAGAACGATTTCCCGTTGAACTGCATCATCAATGGTGTTGCCGAGCACAAGGGGCAGCTCTATGTGGCCACCACGATGGGCATCTATCGTGAGAACCAACCGACATCTGTGCGTGAGCAGGAACCAGCCGTTCGCCCGGCAATTCGCGCAACGGCCACCCGCAGCGATCAGGCATGGCGTATCTCGGTCACCGGACTTCCAACGTTACGCATCACCGGAGTCGACGCCTATGACATCCAGGGCCGTCATTATTCCACCGAACAGATGCAGTTGCTCGAGCGTGCCGTAAGCTTCACAAGCCCCTTGCCGAGTGAGGGCATCTATGGCATTGTCATTCACGGCGAAAACGGCCAGAGATGGGCCACTGCCGTTGGAGTTATCGATTGAAAGCGGGGCTGAGTATCGATCATGTGGAGCTTGCATTTCTTCTGCGCCACGCGTCCTATCATTCTATTGGCAGAAAAACACAGGAGAATTCAGCCGGAAAAACTGATCCGCTTCTCATCAGATAGGACGATCAAGGGATTTGAGATCAACATACGTTTAACGAGTAGGAGGGACCACCCGAAGCCCCTTTCATGATATTTGACAGGGGGCGAGGATTGCCGAGGACGGAGTACGGAGTACGGAGGACGGATGACGGATTACTAATGACGTCAGTTCTGCTTGCGCGTGAAGTCGGCGTATGCC
>VERF01000013.1 GCA_018882895.1 Candidatus Kapaibacterium sp. | reverse complement strand
GGATGTTTTCCAGACGATTGCTTTGCCCGTTATAGTAGGTGTTGAAGCCCATAAACTTACCCCCACCATCGTGGAAGGTTATGAGGTCGCCGATGTGAAGACGCTCCATCGGCATTGCTCGAGCAATACCCACATGACCATCGTTGCGAACCCGCAGCAGATCTGTGTTATTCGATGACAAAACCACCAGAGCATTGGTGGCAGTGGTTGCACGCTCAAATGCCTTGACAAGCAGACGGGTGTCCGGCCATGGGTAGTAGTTGCCCAAGATCAGCCCGATTACCGTAACGTAGGGGCAAAACATGTAGGGGCGAGACGCAGTCTCGCCCGATTACCATTATGTAGGGGCGAGACGCAGTCTCGCCCGATTAGAGACATGTAGGGGCGAGACACTGTCTCGCCCGACCATCTCGCCCGGTATCGATCAGTGCAGACCGATGATGACCTTGTCGATCGCCGAAACCGGCGTCTGGACGTTCGCGGCTTGTGGACGGTTATTCCAATCGGTTTGCGTCTGCTGGACAGCTGCCTGATTCGTGGCGGCGATCTGCTGAATATCCTGCGTTGTGTATGTGTTGCCGGCTGTGATCAGACCAAGCCACATGAGGATCGAGATGAGAAGTTCCATGGTAGTCTCCAGGGGTTAGAATGGAAGTGAAGGGATGTTCTTTGTAAAGATGTTTTGCGTGTGCAAAGTTTCTAACACGAACTTCCGACAAATTTCTCCCATGTCATGGTGTAACAATCAGTATTTTGGGACAGTAATTTTTGTCCGCCAATCCGAGTCAGCGAAAACGCCACAAACCCCGTAGGTATAGGCCATGAGAAGAGGTCTGCGCGAATCTTTGGAGTACGCACTTTCGGTCGAGCCCGAACTTTTGTCCGAGGAGCAGCTTGCCAAGCGCTTCTCTCCGATGGTTGCCAAGTGCATTCTGGCTGCAAATCAGATCAGAATCGGGAAGAAGTCTGAGCGGGAGATATCGACCTTGATCTATGGAACGGAGGACATAAAGCCGGCCACACTTCGACGTCTGATCTCACGAACCCAAAATGATCTGGAGTCGATCACGATAGAGGCCACATCGCGTCAGACACCGGACGAGCAGTCATTTCGAAATGTCTGGCTGTCGCTTATCACAATGTATACCTCCGGCGTTGACGCCTATTTCCTTCGCCAGCAGTACCGGGCACAGGAGCGGCTGTCGTCGACCGTGTCGTCGGCGCGGGACCCATATATGCTCCCGATTGCGGTTTCGGCCGGGCTCTTTCTGTCGTTTTACCTGTCTACGTCTCAAAAGCACAGTCGGGTTCTGCAGTCAATGGACGCAGCCAAGCGGAATCTCGACGCGCTCAATGATTGCTGGGACTGGATGGTGATGTATATCGAGCTTCAGAGCATCATCCGACGACGTTACCGCGCCTCTTCGTTCGAACCCCGAGTTGCCGAGATCAGCGAACGCCTGGATGACGTTATCAACGGGCATATCGATGAGCTTTCACCCCAGGCACAAATGATCGCGGCGTCCTGCGCCTACATCATCAGCCAGGTCTATTCAAAGAGTGAGCAGGTCATCAAATGGGCGGATGTGTACAAGCGGGCCTCATTGGCCGTCAACAAAAACTCCCCTATCTATGGCCGCGACTCCGACCGGATGTACCTGAGCGTCTTCGTGGCCACCAAGCAGTACAACCGAGCGATCCCGATCCTGGAGGGTATGATCGCCCGAGAGATACGAAGCGCCAAAGCAACAAAGCGCCCTGTGGATGTGACCTTCTACTCATGGCTGGTCGATGCATTCCTCTGGGAGGGACGATACTCAGATGCTATCGCAACAATTGATGGCATCCGTCCAAGTCACCTGAGCGCGGCTGAAGATGGAACACGGTTTCACATTCTCATCCAACGGTCCATCGCCGTTTCTCTTTATGACCGAGAGAAGCTCCCAATTGACCGCCGTGTTTCCCGTATCGCCATGATTCGCAACGAAAGTAGCGACCGCCGGGCCGGCGACAGCCTGCTGCGCCTGCACGCCCTGCTGGCAACACTCATAAGTTCCGTCCTGCAGGAGAGCGTTTGCAGGTTCACGACCACTGAAGTGGTTGAAAAGCTGGCGGTAATGCACAAGATCTACCAGCAGATCCGATCCTGTAAGCGCACGTCTGCCTTCCTGCGGCTGGCAGCTCTGTTTGAAACCGTCGATCGAACCGAGAGAATGACCCTCCGTCGCACCAAAGAGATCGATAAACTCCTCGATACACTTGTCACAGAATCCGCTTTCAGTGCCTACGAGATCGTTCCATACCTCGAACTTGTATGCCGTTTATATAGGCATCACATCAAGCGGATTCGCCCGTCGTTATTGAGCTTAGGGCCTGCCAAGGGTCAGCCTGTACAGCAGAAAACACGGACAAAAAACCTCAAAAAATAGCTGTCCCAAAAATTTGATTGTTGACCGTGTTTTAGCAACTGACTCCCGTAAGTTGCGTACGGAAAGAATGGCGATGATGGCGAAGGGTCGTGGGTGCGACGATCCTTCGCCCTCTAGCCAGAAAGAGAAAGAGAAATACAGTGTTGGGAGCCGTCACGTCGCAATTAGATACGTGCCGGTACACTGAATGGAAGCGGTTGGGACGCATGTCGACCCGACCGCTTCGGTTTTCTAGGGCCACCAACTGGCCACATAGCCACCATCCGGCAACGTATCGTATCCAATCGGCCAAAAACAGGAACGCCGTCGACCCCAAGGGGCAACGGCGTATGGTTTCGCTCCGCAGCAGGGACTTGAACCCCGGACCCTCTGATTAACAGTCAGATGCTCTAACCAGCTGAGCTACTGCGGAAGGGATTGCAAATATATGCCCCTCCGGGATTCTGACAAGGCCACGTCGTAACTTCCCCTGTGATCGTCTCAACGGAAGCCATCATCATACATTCTCGCAGATTCGGGGACTCATCCCGGATCGTGACGGCCTACAGCCGGGAGCTCGGCAAGGTCGGCCTTGTGGCGAAAGGGGCTCGTACGGCATCCTCAAGTCTCGGCTCTGCCCTGGAACCAATGAGCCATGCTCGGTTGACGGTGTATCATGGCAAGAACAAGGACCTGCATACGGTCTCCCGCGCTGAAACGATTGCGCCCAGAGCCCGAATCCAGGGGTCGTATGACCACCTCGGGGCCGGACTGCTGATGTGCGAGTTGATCATGCGCACGCAGGCACAGGAGCAGCCTGACGCCGGTGTGTTCGAGTTGCTGTGTCGCGCTTTGAACGTTCTGGACTCAGCAGCAAACGACGACGCATATTCCGTGAGCGTTGCCATGCGCCTGCGGCTAGCGGACCTGATGGGCTTTGGACTGCAGAGAGCCCCCTTCCCGCAGGATCGCAGGTACGTATCAATCGACGTGTCAGACGGCGCCGTTTATGAACATGATGGCGGGATTCGATTGTCAATCGCCTCGTACGGCATCATGCATTCATCGCTGCGGGGCAAGTGGACGTCCGCACAGGAATCGGATCGGCTTGAGATCGAGTCGTTTCTCAGCCTCTATTTTTCGCACCACCTAGATACCCGCATAGCTCCGCAGGCCTTCAACACCCTGCGATGACGGCGTATATTGTGTCCCATGATCGGTGATATCGCACTGACGATGTTCTTCGTCATCCTCAACGGATTTTTCGTTGCGGCCGAGTTCGCAATGGTCAAGGTCCGAACCTCGCAGATCGAGATCCGCGCACGCGAGGGCAACATGTTTGCCGGCGTTGCCCGGCACATCCTTGAGCACCTCGACGCGTATCTGAGCGCCTGCCAGCTTGGCATCACCCTTGCCTCTCTCGGTCTGGGGTGGATCGGCGAAAGTGTGGTGGCAAACCTGGTTGCTCAGGCGGCGGTTGCCCTTAACATCACGCTCTCTGCCGAGGTACTGCATACCGTTTCACTGATCATCGCCTTCTCCATCATCACGGTGCTGCACATCGTTGTTGGCGAGATCGCTCCAAAGTCCTATGCCATCCGCCGTCCGGAGTCGGTGACGCTTGCTGTGGCCATCCCTATGCGGGCCTTCTACGCCGTGTTCCGCCCGGTTGTTGGTGCGCTGAATTGGATGTCGAACGCCATGCTCAGTGTCGCCGGCATCAAGCATGCCGGAGAGCACGATGTCCACTCGCCCGAAGAGCTCCGCTACCTGATCGCCGAGTCGTCCAAGCAGGGGGCTTTGGAGGTCTCGGAACAGGAGCTGATCGACAACGTCTTCGAATTCACCGAAACAACGGCGGCCCAGGTGATGGTGCCTCGGTCAAAGATCACTGCAATCGATATCGCAACGCCGGTTGATTTGATGCTCGACTCGGTCATGACCGAGGGGTACTCGCGCCTTCCGGTGTACCGCGGAACGATCGACACGATCGTTGGGATCATATATGCCAAGGACCTGCTTACGCTGATGCATCACAGGGATCTGGTGATCGTGCAGGATATTCTGCACGCCCCCTACCTGGTTCAGGAAGACGTAAAGCTGAAGCGGCTACTGCGCGATATGCAGCGCGACAAGGTTCACATGGCCGTGGTGCTGGATGAATTTGGCGGCACGGCCGGCCTGCTGACACTCGAAGACATCATCGAAGAACTCGTCGGCAACATTCAGGATGAGTACGATGACGAAACGCCGATGCACGCCCAGCAATCTCAGGGTTCGTTCGAGCTTGATGCGGCCATCCGTATCGACGAGGCCAACGAGTTCCTGCCCGAACCGCTGCCAGAAAGCGATGACTATGAGACGCTCGGCGGACTCATCAATGTACGTGCCGGCCGCATCCCAGCGGTTGGTGACGTGGTTGTGATCGACGGATACTCATGCACAATTCTGTCGGCGTCGCCCCGTCGTGTCGAGCGAGTTCGCATCTCCATGCGCGTCGCAGAAACATGACACGACCAATCCTGCTTGCCCTTCTGGCCATCATCGGCGTTGGGTGCACATCCGTTCCAGACCGTATCGCCCGCCTTCCGAAGCTCAGGCAGTCATGCCTCTCCTTCGGAATGAAGGTCCCCTATCCGATCATCCTTCTGCACGGTCTCGGACAAAAGGCCGATGTCTGGCACGGGCCGGCCACCGAGTACTTCCGAAAGGATCTGGGGCTTACCTACGGCGGCGAACTGGCGGCCGATCGCAAGGGGAACATTCGGCGAGTGATCGCCGGCTCGGGTCAGGCCGACTTCTTCACGGTGGCCTTTTCCAATTCGTCCGATTCGATCAATGCCTGGCGCGACGAGCTCGAGGCCTGCATCACGGAGGTTCGCCGAACCACCGGCGCCGATCGTGTGATCCTGGTCGGCTACAGTATGGGTGGCCTGGCCGCACGGGCCTATCTGTGCAAACGCCTGACGGATCACAACGTCAAGCGCCTCATCACCATCGGTACGCCGCACCTGGGCTCAGCGATGGCCAAGATCTGGGATGTGACGACCGATCTTGCCGACTGCGCCCGCAATGGAAGCGTGCTGACCAAGACGCCCTGCGAACTGGCCCTTTCGGCCGTGCGGAAGGCGCAGGACGACGTGCCGTTCGACAGTTGGGCGGTTCGCGACCTACGTCGGCCCGAAGATGGGGGCGAGTACCTGAGGCGACTGGGCAAGATGGCCCACCCGCTCGACGTAGAATACATCAGCGTGATCGGCAAGGTAGACCTGGTGAACAACACCCTCAGCAAGGGGGCTGCCCAAGAACTCGTCCGCAAGGTCCTGAGCGTGATCGGAGGCTCGATCGACGATATCTTCGACACGGGCGACGGCGTGGTGAGCGCCCGCAGCCAGAACATGATGAACATCGAGTGGTTCAACCTCGACGCCTCACGCCGGCGCACCTCGCGCGTGGTCGAGCTTGCCAGCGTCCACACACATCATCTCAGCACCTCGTCAGATGTGCAGCGCGTGGCTCTGGAAGAAAAGCCCGAACTACGAGGCGTATTCCTGGCCCGCGATGGCGATCAGGCCGTTTTGGTGGTGGACTTCGTTGATCACATTCCGGGCATCTGCGAGGTATCGGTAAGTGTTGGCGGCTCGGGCTCGCTTCTGCTGAAGGCCAACCCCAAAGACATTCGGCTCTGTCCGCAAGAGGACGGAATCGTTGCCCGCGCGGTCATCCCAATGGATGGACTTGATGTGACTGCAATAGCCCCCTACCGGATGAAGATCACCCTCACCAACAGCTTTGGCTATAAGGCAACGACGTCGCTGGAGTGGTAAGGCTTGCGGGGCTTACTTGACGACGATCATCGGCTGCGACGTCTTGAAACCCTGCGTCGATAGAACGACGTAGTAAAGCGTCGACGGGATGTCCGAGCCACTGACGACGAACTCGGCCGTGTGGGTTCCCGAGGCTACGTCGGCATTGAGGATCGTGGCCACATCGTGTCCGACCATGTCAACCACCTTGAGGTGGACCTTGCAGGGGGCGGGCACAGAAAACGTGATGGTGGCCTTGCTCGAAACAGGATTCGGCAAAACCGACTGCAGTTGATATCCGGCGATCGTTGGCGTGGACGTCACAGATGGGCCCTCGGGCTCGACGTTGATCACCACCGGAGAGGTGCGGCGGGCAGCGCAGGGCGTCTTTACCATGGCCGTGTAGGTGCCGGATGCTAGCTCCTGCAGATCGGCAAGAACCAGCACGGCACTGTTGGCACCCGGGATGGCCACGTCGTTCTTGTACCAGGTGATCTCGTGATACTTAGCGCTGGTGATGTTCTCGATTCCCAGGCGGATCTCAGCGCCTTGGGCTACGCGTATCGTTGAGGATGGATCGAGCAGAATCGGCTCGGATCCCTGCAAACGCACGAGCCGTGCAGCATCGGTGGCTCCGGCCACAGACACGGCAATAGCAGCGAAAATTGTCACCAGCAGATGTTTCACGGGAGAATCCTCCAAAACCGAGGCGAAATATACCGATTTTTGACCCTGATGGCGAGCATCCTCCATGCGTAACGAACTACCCCCCCGCATCTTCATCACGGCCGGCGAACCCTCGGGCGACGCGCACGCGGCGCGCCTGATGCGTCAGCTGCGTCTGCACATCCCGGACGTGGTCTTCGAGGGCTTTGGGGGTCCGGCCATGGAACTCGAGGGTCTTCACTCTCTGGCATCGATCCGAGACCTTGCCGTGACGGGCTTTGTGGAGGTGGCCAAGCGATATCGGTACTTCACGAACCTGCTCGAGACGTGTCAGCGCCACATTGAGCGCAGCAAGCCCCTTGCCTTCATCCCCGTGGACTATCCGGGCTTCAATCTGCGCCTTGCTCGTCGGGTCCGCTCCCCGCGCCTGCCGGTGATCTGGTACATCGCGCCCCAGCTTTGGGCATGGGGCAAACGTCGGGCGCCAGCATTGGCCGCGGCCGTGGACCGGCTCTTGGTTGTCTTTCCGTTCGAGGTCGAGTTCTTCTCCCGCTTCGGCATTCGAGCCGAATACGTCGGCCATCCGCTCATGGAGGCACTCGGGCCGCCAACAGTTCGACGTCCCAGCGGACCCATCCTGCTGATGCCCGGCTCGCGCTCGCAGGAACTGCAGCGTCACGTACCGATCCTCACTGCAGCGATGGAGCGCGTTCGTGCCTCAGACAGCAACATCGCATTCGTCGTGCCTCGCGCTGCGGGCGTCGCACCTTCGGCGCTTCAGCCCCTTGCCGATGCCGGAGCGGCAATCGTCGACAATGCCGCTGAGGCCATAGATGGGGCGTGGGCAGGAATGATCAAGGCCGGCACTTCCACGCTTGAGGCAACGCTCAGGGGGCTTCCCTACGGCTCTTTCTATCGGACATCTTTTTTGAGCTATCATCTGAGCAAGGCATTGATCGATGTTCCGTCGATCACGCTCATGAATCTTCTTCTGCAGCGCAACGTGGTCCACGAGTACATTCAGTCAGATGCTACACCCGAGGCCATCGCGCGGGAGATCGCCGATCTTTCGACGAATCTCGACAGACGTCAGGAGCTGACCGATGCGATGCTTGAGATTCGCCACATGCTTTCCTCGCACGGAGCAAGCCAGCGTGCTGCCGAGATCATTCGCGATATGGTGCAGAGGAAAAGAGGATGAAGGCCAAGCTCTTCTCGCTGCTGGTTCGCACACTTGCCCGCAGCTGGCGCATCCATATCGAAGGTCGAATTCCGATCAGTCCGTGCATCGTGGTAACGTGGCACGGCGAGATGCTTCCGGTGCTCGCAACGTTTGGCCCCCTTCATTCGATCGTCCTCGTCAGCCCGAGTCAGGACGGCAAGATCCTGCAGCAGCTGCTGCGCGACTGGGGTCACACCATCGTGGAAGGATCTTCTTCTCGAGGGGGCAAGCAGGCCCTTGAACAACTCGTCACGCTGGCTCCGGACAACATCGTGCTGATCACACCCGACGGACCACGGGGGCCGGCGCACCAATCCAAGCCGGGTGCGGTCATCACTGCGCAGCGCAGCGGCGTGCCCATCGTCCACGTGCGCGTCCGAGCCGTCAGCGTCTACACCTTCGCCCGTTCATGGGATCGGTTCCAGGTGCCCCTTCCATTTTCGCGCATCACCCTTCATATCAGTGAGCCTGTGACCGTTGATGCCAACATGACGCAGGAAGAGACCGCGGCCGAGATCGCGCGCATGGACCAACGCATGCACCAGCTGGGGGCGGTCACGTGCTGAGCGTGCTCTCGAAACTGTATGGCCGACTCGTCGAACGCCGCAACACGCAATACGATCACCGCCAGCGGCCCATCGTTCCGGTGGAATGTCCAGTCATCAGTGTGGGCAATCTCTCGGCCGGAGGGACCGGCAAGACGCCGACGGTGCAGATGCTGGTGCGGATGCTACGACAGGCCGGACGCAGACCGGCCATTGTGATGCGCGGATATCGCAGACGCTCTCGCGGCCTTGTCGTGGTGCACGATGGCGTGCACATGCTGGCAACCGTCGATGCTGCCGGCGACGAAGCCGCCTTGCATGCCACCGTGCTTGGCGTGCCGGTGGTGGTGAGCGCCGACAAAGTAGAGGCCGCCGCCTACGCTGCCGGCAACCTGCCATGTGACGTGATCATTGTTGACGATGGCTTCCAGCATCGGGCTCTTCATCGCGACGTTGATGTGGTGATCGTTGATGCCGCAACAATCGGCGGGTCACTGCTGCCGGCAGGACGTCTTCGAGAGCCCCTTTCATCACTGAAGCGGGCCGACATCGTTCTGCTGGGCACGGGCGTGACAACTGCCGACGTGCAGCCGCACGTTAAGTCGACGGCATGCATCTACGAACTCACCACCACAACATCCTGTCCGGCTCCACTTAACCGTCCGGTCGTTGCCGTGAGCGGCATCGCACGTCCGGAGCGCTTTCATTCGGCCCTGTACGATCTTGGCTACACCGTGGCCGAGTCCATCGTCTATGGCGATCACCACCGATACACCGCCTTTAACGTGCGCACCATCACTGCGGCAGCAACACGCCACAACGCATCGGTCATCACCACAGCCAAGGATCAGGTGAAGCTTCTTCCGCTTGTGGCCGACGAGGAGATTCGCCATCACATCAGCGTCCTTGAACTAGAGATGCACGTCTCTTCGTCAACGTCACTTCTTTCAGCACTCCTATCAGGTATCACATCGTGAAGATCGCCATTTCCCGCGCCAGCGGAAGCCCGTCCTATGAACGCTATGCTCCCTGGCTTCGGGCGGCCGACCAGGGCGTTGACATCGTCGACATGCATCCTCATTCGGCCACAGAAGCAGCCGACATGCTCAGTGAATGTGACGGACTGGTGCTTAGTGGCGGACCCGATGTGGACCCATCGCGCTACAATTCCGAGGAACGTCGGCCACTGTGCCAGTCGATCGACGAAGCACGCGACGAGCGCGAACTGGCTTTGATCGAACGTGCCCGCGATCTGCGAATGCCCGTTCTTGGGATCTGCCGAGGTGCCCAGATCCTGAACGTCGCCTACGGTGGCACGTTGTATGCCGATGTGCCTACCGAGCGACCCTCAGACATAGAACACCGTCAAGTAGAGTCAGTCGATGCCATGCATGAGGTCAGCGTCGAACCCGGTTCGATCCTGCGTCGGATTGCCCGTACGATGGAAGGAAGCGTCAACTCGGCCCACCACCAAGCGGTCGAGCACCTTGCGCCGCTCTTCACGGCGTCGGTAGTATCGGGTGACGGACTGATCGAAGCATTTGAATGGGGCGATGCGACCCTAGGCGGCAAGCCATTCCTTTTGGCCGTGCAGTGGCATCCGGAGCGCCTAGCCTATGACAATCCGTTTTCGCTGGCCATTGCCGAACACTTCATTCATGAAGCTCACGCATATCGTCTGTTGGTAAAGCCCCGCCCCTAGAGCTTCCCCAAAAGGCGCCGAGCAGTCCGGCGCTGATGCGCAGTCTGACGTCGTTGCGAAGCTCGCCATTGTAGATGCGCGACTCTGCGCTGGCCTGCAGGGCGATGGCAGCCATGCCCGGCACCGTCCACTCACCTCCCAAGGACACTCGTCTGCCCCACCCGAGCCCCCTGACCATTGTTTGCAGGCCCTGAGAAGCATACTCAACGCCGGCAACGGCAACGTCTGAAGACTCGGCAGCGAACACAGTTGCACGCAAGCGCAATACAGCCGAAGTGCCGGCGCGCCAGCACGCGTCCACCCAGCCGAGGGTTCCGTACGACCACCCCTCGATGCCATGACGCAGCGCGCGCAGGTCTATGTTCACACGCACGTCGAGATCGCGCGTGACGTTGCGGCGAAGGCGGATGCGGGCCGACCACAGGTGGCGCTGCAACTGACGTCGTAGCCCATCGGTGCGTCCATCCTCGTCATGCCGATGACGCACCCGCCACTCGGCAATCAGGCGCGAGGTGACGCGTTGCTCGATGTCGGCAATCACCTCCACCCCGGCCGAAGCCATGGGAAGAAGTCGACTTCGCCACGGACGTCCATACAGGCACGCAGAAAGACGGGCTGTTGCTACCGCACGCACGCTCACTCGTTGCCGCAGCATCGCGCCCCAGGTGTTGTTCATCGGTTCCGACGTGGCCCACACGCTTCCCATAGGCAGGTCGCAATCGGCCGGAGCATACCACAGCGACAACGATGTTGGTGCATTCGTGCTTCGCACGGCCAAGCACGCCTGCAGGACCGGACGCAGACGAGCGTCCACGGCGAGCTCGCATCCGGCCTCGACGCCGCCGAACTGCTTGCCGACGGCCACGGCAAGCGCCGGCGCAATTCCCTGCGTGTCGCCTCGAACCAAGAACGTCAGACATGACGATGCTCCGAACAGACGCGATTCCAACCACGCGGCCAGAAATTGGGCATCGTCGCTACTTCCGATCATCACTCGGCCAACCATCTGCGTATCGAGTCTGAATGCTGCGGCCACGCCGCGCACGCCACCGATTCCGCCCCGCACGCTTCGGGCATGCACGTCGGATGCAAGCATGCGCAAGGGGCGAGCCGGCAGCAGCCGGGAGCGCCCCAAGCCCCTTGCCGCCGAGAGCAAGGAGCCATATCCGGCTTCGGCCGTCACGTCACCGACCAAAAGCGTCCACGTGCGCCCGCGAAAGCCCACCCACCAGAGCGGATGCTCACCGAAGGTGGCCGACCGAAGAAGACCGCCATGCGCAGACGGGTGGTCGAGCAACAGCCGCATACCCGTGATCTCGCCGCCGGTACCAGTGCGAACAAGCATTGAGCTTCCCGGCAGTGCATCCATCATGAGATCCTCGATCCAGCTGAGTGACTCTGCCGAAGCGAGCGTATCCGGATCGAGCTCCTGAGCTCGGCAGCTCATGACATGCAGCACCAGAAGGATTACGATGGAACGCCTTGCCGTCATCACGGAACGTCGACCGACAATGTGAGAGCCGTTCGCATGCCAAGGGGCTGAATATGACACAGGTCGATCATCAGGTCTGCCGTTGGCGAGATCCCAAACCGCACCGCGCACTCAACCGTCACCGGATTCGACGCAAGAGCTACGCGCACGCGGACCCTGTCGGGCAACCGGAACATGGATGATAATCGCAGCGATGCCGAACGGTCCCAGGGAAGTCGCACATCCACCATCACCCGGTGGGAGTCGAGGGACCTAGACAGTCCAGCCCGAAACGTCGGCCCCCTCACAGCGCCGATCTCGATCAGTGCATCGATCCCTACACACATCATCCATTCGGCCATCGTCATCCCTGCGTGTGCATCGATCGATGCTGATACGGCGTCATCGAATCCCAAGATCGAGATCCATTCCAGCGTGCCGGCAAGCCCCATGGCATATCCCTCCATCGGGGTCCAGCGCATCCTGGCTGACGGGGCAAAGCGACTCATCACCATCGTGCCGCGCGCGTCGAGGGCGACCGACATCGGCAGCGGCTTGAGCGGAATGGCGATGCGGGCTTGCGACAATCCGTCAAGTCCGAACGGGCGAGGCACAAACACCACGTCGAGCATCTTGCCGATAGGTGCCAGGGGGCTGGCCATCCCTTCCGATTCGCTAAGCACGTCACCCCCCGTCACGCTGCACGGGGCAGAGCGCTGCGCCGAAACCTCGGCCAACACGAGAGTCGACCACAACCACGTCAAGAGCGTGGTGCGTAGATTCGCCCAAACCCTTCTGCGGAGTCCAATCACGATGAAAACCCTTCTGCGATCTTTCTCCCTCTTCGTGTGTCTTCTCATGCTTAGCGTGACATTGCACGCGCAGGAGGTACGGGCCACGGTCAGCGTGGACATGCAGCCGCTGAGTCTGGACCAGCGTCAGGATCTGATGAACATGGCCCGCGACGTTGAGAACTACATCAACAACAACCGGTATCTCGACCGGGACTGGGAGGGCGAGAAGGTTCCAGTCGACATCACGATCTACGTCAGCGCACGAAACGGAAACCGCCTGAGTGCTCGCCTTGCCGTTGTCAGCAAGCGTATCATCAACGGTCAGGTTGGCACCGGATCGGGCCTGCTGCGCATCTTCGATCAGGAATGGTCCTTTGAATGGTCGCTGAATCCGACGCTGGTCTATCAGCCCCTTCGCTATGACGATTTCGCCAGCGTCATCGACTTCTACATGCTCGTGGCCATCGGTCTCGACATGGACACCTACGACGATCTCGGTGGCGACGCCGCCTATAAGGTGGCCCAGCAGATCGCCCAAAGCGGGAATGCACGGGGCGTGTCTTCTTTCAGCTCGATGTTCCAGCCCGGTGAGATCTCAAGGATGTCCCTGGTCTCGGAGCTCATGGACATGCGCTATCAGGGTTTCCGCCGCCTGATCTACGACTACCACGATGGGCTCGACACCTATGCCACCGACAAGGTGGCAGGAGTGACCGCGTTGGAGGCGGTGATCCACGACATCGCGGAATTCAAGCGCAAGAAGCTTTCGAATCGCAGCATGCTGCTGCAGACCTACTTCGACGCCAAGCAGGTCGAGATCGCCGGCATCTTCCGAGGCAACAAGAATTCGACGGTATGGGCTGATCTGCGCTATCTCGATCCGGGCAACACCCAGCAGTACGAGGCCGCCCGCGAAGGCCGCTAAGCATGTCCGACGTTCAGCGCCGCCACGAAACATACATGCGGCAGGCCCTTGAGTTGGCCGCCGGAGCCGCCGCCGAGGGCGACGTTCCGGTGGGCTGTGTTATCGTTTGCAACGATGAGGTGATCGGACGAGGCAGCAACGAGATCCAGCGCAAGGCCGACCCGACACGTCACGCCGAGGTCGTCGCCATCGAAGAAGCTGTCCGCGCAAAGGGCGAGAAGTTTCTCGCCGACTGCACTCTGTACGTTACCCTCGAACCGTGCACGATGTGCGCAGGCGCGATCGTGCTGGCCCGAATTCCCACCGTGGTCTACGGCGCTGCCGATCCGAAAACCGGCGCATGCAGAAGTCTGTTCGAGCTGGTGGACGATCCCCGACTGAACCATGCCGCGATCGTTCGCAGCGGCATCCTGGAAGACGAATGCTCATCAATGCTGTCTGCGTTTTTCGCACGTCAGCGCAGTGATGACGGCCCGTCTCAACGGCCAGCCGAACCTGCCAGCACGCCACCGGCACAGGCAGGGGGCGTGTTGTGGCTTATTCCCACGCCGATCGGCAACCTCGAGGACATGACGCTCCGATCGGTTAAGTCTCTCCGCGAGGCCGACGTGATCGTCTGCGAAGACACGCGCACCGCAGGCCCCCTGCTGAAGCGCTATGACGTGCCCCGCAAGCCCCTTTTGAGCTATCACGAGCACAATGAACGCGAGCGTGCCGTCGAGATCGTCCAGCGTGTGCGCTCCGGACAAAAAGTTGCCCTCATCAGCGATGCCGGCATGCCCGGCATCAGCGATCCCGGCTACAGGGCCGTGCGCGCTTGCGCAGAGGCCGGCCTAAAGGTGAGCGCTCTGCCCGGTGCCTCGGCGGGAGTGACCGCCGTGGCGGCCTCCGGTCTTCCCACCGACCGTATCCTCTTTGCCGGATTCCTTCCGCAGAAGAAGGGACGCTCGGCAGCGCTTGCCGGACTGTTGGCAATTCAGGCGACCATCGTGATGTACGAATCACCGCACCGCCTGCTGGCTCTGCTTGAAGAGATCCGAACCGAGGCCGGACCCGACCGGCCGGTGGTTGTGGCGCGTGAGATCAGCAAGCGTTTTGAGGAGTACATACGCGGCACGGCGCAGCAGGTGCATGATGTATGTTCGCAGCGTGCCTCGGTCAAAGGCGAATGCGTCGTCATGATCGGGCCAACATCGGAAACGGGAGATTGAGCGTGTTCATTTCGTTTGAAGGTATCGACGGTAGCGGTAAGAGCACCCAGCTGACCATGCTTCGCGAGTGGTTCGAGTCGCGCGGATCCGGCGTGACCGTCATCCGCGAGCCCGGGGCAACACTCCTGTCGGAGTCGATCCGCGAGATCCTTCTTAGCACGAAACAATCCATCACCCCCACGGCAGAGCTCCTGCTCTTCAGTGCCGCCCGCACCCAGCTGGTCGAAAAGGTCATCGAACCGGCGCTCGAGTCGGGTTCGATCATCCTTTGCGACCGGTACGTTGATAGTACGACGGCCTATCAAGGCTATGGCAGGGGGCTTGATCTGACGGCCGTACAGGCCATCAATAGCATCGCAACAAGGGGCGTAATGCCCGGTCTGACCTTCTTCATCGACGTTCGTTACGAACAGGCCCAGCAGCGCATGCAGTTTTCCGAGGGAGGGGGCGAACCCGACCGTATGGAACGCGCAGGGCGTGAGTTCTTCAACAGGGTGCGTGACGGGTACCTTGCCATCTCGCAGCAGGACGTGAAACGTTTCGTTGTGATCGACGGTTATCGTGATCGTGCAAGCATTCATTTCGACATCATCTCTGAGGTCGAGCGACGTCTGCACACCGTATCTTCGTAGCCAACTTTCTCACCACGTACACCTTCCTCAGGGATACCCATGGTACGCTCTCGTTTCGGCTTCCTGATCGTCCTCGTCTCAGCCCTCGCCCTTGTGACGGCTACCAATGCCCAGGTCCGCATCGATACCCGTCAGCTCCTGGTGCCGGCCACGGTCAATGGCAAAGACGCCACCGTGCAGGCAACCGCCAATCTTCAGACAACGGTGCTTTCGCATGCCACTGCAAAGGCCATTTTTGAGCCTCAGCCGCAGCGTATCGAGATGACGAATTTCCCGATCCCCGGCACTGGCAATACAACGCTCGTGCTTGAGCGCACCCGCTCGGTGGTTGATGCCAACTCGGAGATCTACACCCACACGAAGAATGGCAAGGTTCCGGTGAAGGTCCGCCCCGTTGTCTCCTATCGCGGAACGATCAACGGAAACCCCGAAACGATGGTGTCGCTTCACTATAGCGATGGTGCCCTGACGGGGTTCGTGCAAGAAGCAGACGGCCACCGCATCGTTGTGGGACGTGACTATTCGATGTCACGCACGCAGGCATCCACACCACACCTGATCGGACAAGAGGCAGCCATCTTCGGCGTCGACCCGCTGAGCCGCTTCATCTGCGGCAATGAGAGCCTTCCGATCGACGAAGATGCGATGCGCCGCAAGATGGCGATGCCGACGGTCTCGAAGGGGGCCGATGCCACGCAAGCCGAAGATCTGCGCGAATTCAAGATGGCCGTTGTGCTGCGTGAAGACATCGACAGCGTCATGAAGCGTCGCGGCGAGACCGATGAAGAAGTCGTGCAGTACTTCATCAAGATCATCTCCGCCATGGCGCAGGTGTACGAGCAGGAACTGAATGCGTACATCTACATGTCCTACTTCGAAAAGTTCACACTGGAGGAGCCATCCGGTTACTACTACGATGGCCGCGAGCCGGGAGAACTTCTGCAAGAGTTCTCCAGCGACTGGTCAAAGCGGATGAACTCTGTTGATCGCACGGTAGCGCACCTCTATGCTCTCATCCGTCCGGTTGGCGGCGGCTTCGTTGGCGGCATTGCATTTTTGGATCAGCTCTGCAACAAGCGTCAAAACGGCGGCTACGGCGTCAGCACCGTGTATCTCACGGCCAACGATGTGCCGGGCGATCCGAACCGCAGCAATGCCTTTGTGTGGGACGTCTTTGTGGCCGCACACGAAATGGGTCACAACATCGGGGCGCCGCACACGCACAATTGCTATTGGAGCCCACCGATCGACACCTGTCAGCTCGGGCCCGCCATCGACCGAACAGACGGATGCTTCACCGACACAAAGCTTCGCCGTGTGATCCCGGGCACCATCATGAGCTACTGTCACCTGGTGAACGGTGACCGCACACCGCTGACCTTCGGGCCACGCGCCGCCGAGCGCATGCGCGGGTGGGTCAAGGCCGCATCGTGCGTGCCTCTGATCACACGCCCGCTTGTGCAGCTTACCGAGCCGCGCGGTACGGACTCGTATCAGCCCGGTGAGAAAATGACCATCCGCTGGAAGACCGCACGCGTGTCAACCGTGAACCTTCTTTGGGGGCCTGCCGTGGCCGGACCATGGACGTCGATCGCCTCGGGTGTGAATGCCGACGACGAACTTTATTCTTGGACTGTTCCGTCGAACGTATCCAGCGAGTTCTGGATCCGAATCGAAGATGCCGCCGATGCAAACGTCAACGACACGTCGCTGGCGAAGTATCGCCTGTCGATTCCGGTTGTGCTCGACGCACCAAAGGGTGGCGAGCGAATCGGAGCCGGCTCTACCTTCCAGATCCGTTGGACGCGTGCCACCGGCGTCACGAACGTGAAGGTGGAATTCGCTGCCGATGGCGAGACCTTCGAGACGATCAATGCTTCGATCAATGCCGCTGCACTCAGCTGGACGGTACCGTCGACAACGACGAGCAACGCTCGCATCCGCGTCACGGCTCTGAGTTCGCCCTCAACGCCATCGACCAGTGGCACATTCGCCATTGGCACAACGCGTTTCGTGCTCGACATTCCGGAAGAGAACGCCAAGCTCTGCCGCAACCAGCCGAATCAGTATCGCTGGACGCATGACTTCATCAACGATGTGCGTATTCAGTACACCACGGACAACGGTGCGAACTGGAGAACAGCCACGCAACAGTCAACGATCGACCTCTCGCAGTGGCAGATCTTCAGCACAAACGTCAACATGCGCAACGTCCCGGTCGGCACAATGGTCAAACTCCGCGTGATCGACGCCACCAGTGAAGCAGTGCTTGCCACGCGCGACAATCTGACGATCGATACATGCGCATCGGTTGTTTCGGTGAGCGAAGGTGACGTACAAGCCCCCTTCAGCATCACAGGTGTGAGTCCGAATCCAGCGTCAACATCGGTCACATGTTCCATCCAATCGGACATTGATGCACAGGCCACGATCATGCTGATTGGCACAGACGGGTCCGAGTTTATACTCGGACGTCAGGAAGACGTCCGCCGTGGCACTCAGTCGATCACACTGCCGGTGACGTCAGTTGCATCGGGCTCGTATCAGCTTGTTGTTCGATTCGGCACCTCACAGGCGGCTGTTCCGCTGGTGATCACCCGCTGATCGGAGGCGCGTCCGTGAGTCTCTTCAACACACTCGTCGTCGCCACCCTTCCGATCATTCCGAAGCGCATCGTCAAGTCCGTCGCTCAGCGATACATCGCCGGTGACGCTCTGTCCGATGCGGTGCGCGTGACGCAGCAGCTGATGTCAAAGGGAGCCTGCTCCACGATCGACGTGTTGGGCGAGTTCGTCTCCTCGCGTGAGCGCGCCGTGTCGGAAACAGCTTCTCAAGGGGCTGTCCTGGATGCGATCCGCGACAACGGACTTGATTCCTATCTGAGCGTAAAGCTCACCTCGCTTGGTCTCGACATCGATAGAGACTTTGCCTACTCGAACCTTCGCATGCTGGTCGAACGTGCCAAATCATTCGGCTTGTTCGTGCGCATGGACATGGAGAACACACCCTATACGGATGTGACGCTGGAGTTCTATCGTCGCCTCCGCAGTGAGGGTTTCGAAAATGTCGGCGTGGTGATCCAGGCCTACCTGCACCGCTCGGAGGCCGACATTCGTTCGCTGCTCGACTATGCCCCGTCGGTGCGCCTCTGCAAGGGGATATACGTTGAGGATGCATCAGTTGCGATCAAGGATCCGGACGGCATTCGTGCCAACTACAAGAAGCTGCTCGGCATTCTGCTCACAGGTCAGGCACGCGTTCATATCGCCACGCACGATGAGTCACTCATCGTTGATGCAGAGCGGCAGGTTGCGGCTCATCGGTCAACAGGCCACAACGTCGAGTTCCAGATGCTTCTTGGCGTGCGTGAGGATCGTCGCGACTCGCTCATCCGTGGCGGACATCGCGTGCGCATCTATGTGCCTTTCGGTGACGACTGGTATGGATACTCCACGCGTCGCCTGAAGGAGAACCCGCAAGTTGCCGGATACGTTGCCAAAGCTGTTCTGACGGGTCGATGATGCCCTCGCGCTTGCACCTGGCGGCCCTGCTTGCCCCTTGCCTGCTGGTGCTGACGGCGTGCCATTCGACGCGTTCCGTGTATCCGGACCAAGTGGTCGTGGGTACGTTCAACATCGAGTGGCTGGGCGATGGCGTGGACGATCTCAAGCCGCGTGCTGAGGAGGACTACAAGCGCATCGCCGATGTGATCGACCGATCGGGCATCGATGTGCTGGGCGTGCAGGAGATCGAGAACACTGCGGCTCTGAAGCGTTTGCTTGCGTACCTACCGGACTATGACGGATTCGTAACCGAACTCGACATCAAACAGAACGTCGGCCTCGTGCACCGGAAGGATCTCGAGGTCAAGCGCATCGAAACCTATATGCCCCTTACTGTGGGCATCGACCGCATGAGGGCCGGACTCGTGGTGTCATGTCGTAAGGGGGCATTTGACTGGCTGATGATGGTCGTCCATCTCAAGAGCACGTCACGCGCCGACAGTACGGATGAACTCCGCGAAGAGTCGCGCCGCATTCGCGGAAAGCAGGCGGCCATGCTTCGCTCGTGGGCCGACTCGGTGGTGCGCTCCAGCTCGGAGAATGACATCCTGATCGTTGGCGACCTCAATGACTTTCCGGGCCGACGCGAGAATGCCACCCTGAAGCCCCTTCTTGGGAGCACGGAGATGACATTTCTGACAGGCACGCTTAAGTCGTGCCGCAATCCGAACTGGTACGTGATCGATCACGTCCTGGCTTCACGGTCAGCCATGGGTCGGCTGGTCGTTGGCAGCGAACGCGTTGATGATGTTAAGGCCTACCTCGATGAGCGCGAAGCCGCAAAGGTCAGCGATCACTGCCCGGTAACTGTTCGGTTTTCCACGGACGGGTCCGACAACGACTAGCCCCTTGCCGCTCAGGCAAACACGGTCACCTTATTTCCGCTTCTCATGCTCACTTCAAGAGCAGCGTTGGCATGTGCGATCAGATCATCCCACGTGTCGCGCGGCTCTGCCTGAGCGATGCCGATCGATACCGTAAAGGAGAGCCGCTTACCGTCAACATTCACCGGCGAGCTGGCGATCTCTCGGCGCATGGTCTCGGTCCAGTTCTGCGCCTCTTGCAGCTTATAGCCGATAAGGCCGAGGGCGATGTGCTCTTGGCCGAAGCGGGCCACGACGTCGTACTCACGCAGCTGCTCCTTGACCAGGCGCAGGACGTGGAGGAGTGCGTGCATGCGTTGCTCCTGACTTGCCCTCGAGGCATCGAGATGCACCATGCACACCGTTAGCGGGATGTTATAGTCGACGGCGCGCGCAAACTCCTCGCGAACCCGCATCTCAAATCCCTGCTCATTCAGGACGCCCGTCTCATGGTCGAGCAACGCCGTACCACGGAGTGAATCGATCTGATGAAGTTGCTCATAGAACGTGGAGGCATACTCGGCCATGGCCTCGGCAAGGGCAATGTCCTGCGTAGAGAGCGACCCTTCGAGATTCTCCAGGAAGAGTGCGCCAAAGCACTCCTTGGCCGTTCGGAGCGGAACGGCAACGAACTGTCCGAAGTCCAGCGCGGGCTCTGCGTCGAACACCCTCGTGGTGGTGAACTCCTGCGTTTGTACCACGCTCAATGCCGACGTGATGCAGGTTCCGACGGCAGACGATGTTACGTTGACCGATGCGCCGACATACGAGCGATAGTCCTCATCCATGGCCGTGCGCGCATCTGTCAGCGTCCATTCGCGACGTGCGGAATCATAGCTGACAACGCCGATTCGACTGACGTCCATGCGCTGAATGACCGAGGAGAACATTGCGCGAATGACACTCGCGGCGGAAAGGGGCGAAGCACCGATGGCCTGCCGGAGTTCTTCGATCGCCTCGAGCGTCGACGAGGCTTGAAGCAGATCGTACTTCGTGGTGTAGGCCGATACGAGACCGGAAATGAGCTTCGTGAACTGACCAAAGAAACCGACGGTAATGTCGGAGTATGCATCCTCCAGCTTCGAGTCGGCACAGAGAATACCAACAACGTTTCCGCCGTAGTACACTGGAACGCCGATGAACGAAACCGTGCCTGCCGGACGATCATAGTACGGAAGCAGTTCGGTCTCGGCACTTGCGCTGATCTGTGTGATGATCTCGGGTCGACCATCCCGGGCGATCTGACTGAGCGCATCCATGCGCATCGGAATCTTGCGCTTGGTGGTGAACTCGTCTTCCGCTTCGGTGATCTTGGCCTCGACCACCAGTTGCTGACGCTCGCTGTTGACCCACAGGAAGGCTGCCGTGCGGGCATTCGTGGCCGAACGGATGACCATCAGAACACGATTCAGCAGATAGTCAAACTCCCGACGCGGCTCCTGAGAGGTAAGGTCTTCTTCGTTAAGCTCACTGACAAAGGTCGACAATGACACGGACGGCGAGCGACGTGACGTCTCACGCGGAGGCGCCGCCACGGCTGGCTCCGGCTCGAGTTCTTCAGACTCAAGATCGGACGCTTCCTGCCGTGCCTGCCAGGCCTCGGCCTCGGCTGCGGCTATGGCCTCGGCATCAAGGATCTCCTGTGGTTGTTCCATCGCGGCATCGTCTGCCGATGCATGCACCACAGCGTCGACATCAGCCCCCTGAGATGGCTCTTGGTCGTCTACCTGCTCGAATGCATCTCCCAGCTCAACATCTTCCGTGGCCGGCAAGGCGATGTCGGGCTCGATGACATTTGACATACTCGATGCGGTCGATTCTTCTGTTGGCGGCTCCGCGTCGCGCTTGCGGGCCGGACGTATGATGACGTCGTCCGAGAGTTGGATCTCCTGATCCGGAGAGCCTTCGAACGGATCGGTCTGACTTGGCAGGAACGTCGTGGCCTGACGCCGCTGCGTCAGCTCATCGATCTGAGCCTGGCGGGCGGCCTGGCGGGCTTCGCTGACGAGTGTCGGCACGCTGGATCCCGAGGTTGTGCTCTTTCGGGTTCCCACGATGCGAACGCTGGAATCACCCTCGGCGATGAGCTCCATGCCTGCTGCGACGGATGTTTCGGTAGGGGGCGTCTGGGGTCGCGCGAGATTCTCCTCGAACAACGATGTCTGACTCTCATCGAAGAATGTTTGCTCTTCGGTCTCGGCCTGACCGAAGGTGCGGCGATACGCGTCAGAGTCGAACGTCTGCGTCCGCTTCTTGGCATCTTGGACGGTCCTCGACATAATGTCGGGCATCGACGAGGGTCGAATCGGATTGATGATCTGCAGATCCGTAAGGCGCGGAGACACCATCATGAACAGTGCAACGCCGCCAAGAATGGCAATGCAGATGCCGATGAGACGAACGGCAAGATTGTCGTACGGAGCCACAAGCGCGATCACCAGTCCAACACCGATCGCCATGAAGGCAATGGTGTCACTCGGCTGAAAGACCTTCCGGTAATCAACGTTCTTCTTGGCCATGGCTCGTCAGCGAATGAGTTCGATCGTGGTGATCGATGACTGTGATTGAGAGATCTTTTCACCCAATGTCTTCATTGCCGGAGACTGCACGATCCCGGACATGGACATTGAGATGGTGTTGCGCTTGGAAAGCGTGATGCCTCGATCAACGTCGACCACGGCCTTGGACGATCCCGTGATCGACGAAGAGGTAATGTTGATACGGAGCGGCGAATTGGCCGGCATAGGAAGAACGCGGACACCGCCGGCGATCGTGGCGCCGATCACACCGATGCGGTGATCACGCACGCGGTACACACTGCTGAGCGCATACGATGCCTTCGTTTCGAGGGCAAAGTACTCACCGAGGGGACTCACCTGGTCGTTCACCCATGATGCATTCGCATCGAGTCCCTGCTTCGGATACGGCACGAACTCCTGCAGCATGATCGCCGCAAATACGCTGGTCTTGACCTGTGCCGTGAGTTGGTCTGTGATCTGCTCGGTAAGGGGCTGACCGGCCAACACACCGATCTTCTTGATGATCGGTGCAACGTCGCCCACCTGTTCGACCTTCCCGTCGCTTGACATGTAGATAACGACGTCCTCGCCGATGATCGAGGCGAATTGCGGGTATCGGCGCTTTGATGTCTCGGATGTGTCGGTAGAACTGTAGGACTGCTCAACAAGCGTCGCTCCGCTACGCAGGCTCTTGACCGAACCACTGGCGCTGATGGAATCGAATCGTACGACAGTCTCGTACGAGCCATCGGATCGCACGGCTCGGACGGTGCGCGTGTACCAGTGTGTCGTCTTCGAGGTGGTTCGCGCCGTGTCGACGCCCCCTTCCGATATCTGCTCAATGCGATACCGAAAGACGTCGCCGGCACGCCACTTGAGTACGAAGTTCTTTACGCCTGCGCTAGCACCCGACTGGCGCGGTGCACCGGCCGTGTCGCGCGCAAGGACGACCTCGCCGGCCGACTCCGGACGGTCGCTCTCGGTCTGGCACGACGGCAGCGCCAGCCCAAGACCAAGGGCGACGAGAGCGCCCCAAAGGCGCATCACCACTGGAACTGACGGACGAGCTTCCACGACTGCGTGGATGTGACATTCTGAGTGAAAATCTCCTTGCCGACTTGACCGCGGAAGGAGGCCGAGATGTTGGCATCAATGCCGTTGAGCACGCCGGTCGTTGAGAGCTGCAGCGTGCTGTTGACCACGGCTTGACCTTCTTGCGCCTGCACCAGGTCCGGGATCTCAAACACATGCAAGGGCCAGCGAGTGCGTGCCGGCAACGTGTCCTGCGTGGCAATCGTAAAGATGCCCCCTTCATAGGACTTGAAGGTAGACCGTGCCTTGCCTTCGTAGACCACTCCATCGACTCGCAAACGGAGATTGTGTCTCCACGACGAATCGATGGCACGCTTTGAGCCAGGTACGATCTGCTTCTGCATGTCACCGACATGCAACAGATTCTCATCAGACAGTGCCTGGAGCCAGATCGTTGAGATCAGCGTATCGAGATCACCTGAATTCGTCTGAAGGTAATCCCGCCAGAAGTCGATCTGATCGCCGGCAACCTTTGTCACTTCCCCGTACGGAGAGTAGGTCAGCTCGTATGAGCGATTCAGCACGCCAACGTAGTTGTTCAGGTCAGGGAACGCCTTTGGTGCCGCATCCTTCTGTGAATCATAGTCGATCACCGATGGGCCGGTAGTGAACTTATAGATGATCGAATCGGCCGTCACCACCAGACGAGAGATGTTCTCCATCGACTCAATGCAACGCACCGTCACATACGTGAGCACCTCACGCTGGTAGGAGCGAATGGAAGAGTCGCTGTGAATGCGCTGGACGGTCGTCTTTTCGGTGACCTCATAGTTCTGAGCGATCCCGGCCCGATATGCAGCCTGCAGACGATACTCACGAAATGAGGGGGCTGCCGCAGCCGCCTTTTGGGCTTGTGCGGACGAAGCTGTAAGGACGATCAGACCCAGAACCGCAAGGGCACCAAGGAAGGTCTTTTTCGGAAAAAACATGGCGTGAATCTACGGCAAATCGTTCATAAACGGCACGGGGGCGGACAAGTCCTCCCCCGTTATTGCAGTCTGTTGACGCGCGATGCAGACCTCGCGTGTATAGGCTTAGGCGTTGTTGATGAGCTCGCTCTCGGCGAAGAAAAAGCCAACTTCGATCATTCCGTTCTCGACGCTATCAGAACCGTGAACGGCGTTCTCTCCCTTGCTCGTGGCATAGGCCTTGCGGATCGTTCCTTCGGCAGCCTCTGCTGGATCGGTCGATCCGATGAGCGTACGCCAGTCAGCCACGGCGTTCTCCTTCTCCAATGCGATCGGCACGATTGCCCCGCTCGACATGAAGTTCACAAGCTCGCCGTAAAACGGGCGCTCCTTGTGTACAGCGTAAAACTCACCAGCCACGGCGGGAGAAATCCGCGTCAGCTTCATTCCGAGAATCCGGAATCCGGCGGCTTGAATCATCGCCACGATGTTACCAATGTTCTGGTTGCGGACTGCGTCCGGCTTCAAAATGCAGAGGGTGCGTTCCATGGTAGGTTACAGGTTACAGGTTACAGGTTTCAGGTTTCAGGGTTGATTCGTCATCCCGGCGTAGGCCGGGATCCATCCGTCATCTCGGGCCAAGGCCCGGGGCTATTATCGGCGCATTGTCACTCGTCACTCGTCACTCTTTCCCCGGGCCAAGGCCCGGGGCTATTATCGGCGCATTGTCACTCGTCACTCGTCACTCGTCACTTGTCACTTGTCACTTCTTCTTCGCCGTCTTCTTCGCTGGCTTTGCTGGCGCATGGCTATCGAGGACCTTCTTCATTGCGATACCGATGGAGGCGGGAGACTCGACCACGTGGATGCCACAGGCGGCCATGGTTGCCATTTTGTCGGCGGCGGTTCCCTTGCCCCCTGAGATGATGGCACCGGCATGACCCATGCGACGTCCAGGAGGTGCGGTTTGACCAGCAATGAAGCCTACGACGGGCTTGGTGACGTGCTTCTTGATGTACTCGGCTGCTTCTTCTTCGGCATTGCCGCCGATCTCACCGATCATCACGATGGCCTTTGTCTCGGGGTCTTCGTTGAACAGCTTGATGGCATCGATAAAGCGTGTGCCAATGATCGGGTCGCCCCCGATACCAATGCACGTTGTCTGGCCGAGACCAACATCCGACAGCTGGCGAACGGCTTCGTACGTGAGTGTTCCGGAGCGGCTTACAAGGCCGACAGGGCCACCCGGCGTGAAGATGAAGCCCGGCATGATGCCGATCTTGCACTCACCCGGAGTGATGATGCCCGGACAATTTGGACCGATCAATCGAGTTGTCGAGTTTTCCAGGGCAGCCTTGACCGGGATCATGTCGTTGACGGGGATACCTTCGGTGATGCAGACCACCACGTCCATGCCGGCAGCGATCGACTCAAGGATGGCATCGGCGGCCATCGGTGCGGGCACAAAGATGATCGACACATCGCAGCCAGTTGCCGAGCGTGCTTCGGCCACGGTGTTGAACACCGGTACGGGGCGAGTGAAGACGTCATCACCCTTGCCGGAATACGTCGTGCCGCCCTTGCCGGGTGTCACACCGCCGACGACGTTTGTGCCGTAGGCAAGCATCTGCGAGGCGTGAAATGTTCCTTCACCGCCAGTGATGCCTTGAACAATAACTTTTGAATCTTTGTTGACTAAAACGCTCATCGTGTCGGGTCCTCAAAAAAAGAGAGCGCGAATTTACGGAAGAACCACCACACCGAGGGTTGTGAACCATGGTTGAGATCACACTCACATACGAGGGCGACCTTCGCACGAAGGCTGTGCACGGACCGTCAGCAACCGAGCTCATCACTGATGCGCCGGTGGACAATCACGGCAAGGGCGAGAGTTTCTCGCCGACGGATCTGCTTGCCACAGCCTTGGGGTCGTGCATGCTGACGTACGTCGGCCTGGCGGCAAACAAACACGGATGGGACGTGCGTGGCACATCGGTGAAGGTTCGCAAGGAGATGGTAGCCGACCCGATCCGCAGGGTCGGACGTCTGAAGGTCGACATTTACATTCCGATCGAGCTGACCAATTCCGACCTTGCCATCGTCGAGCAATACGTTACCACCTGCCCGGTCAAGCAGAGCATCTCTGAGCGGATCGATGTTCCGCTCACGATCACATGTAAGGAAAGCTTCACGCTGCCGGGATCCCGCTAGGATCCGAGGGCGTCTTCAGCTGGCCGTGGCAAGCCCCTTGGCCAGACTCATCAGGCGTTCATCGCTGAACATCGGCCCCTGCAGCTGCATGCCGATGGGCAGCCCTGCTGCGTCGGCCCCAAATGGCAAACTCAGCGCCGGAATGCCGGCGATGTTGGCCGACACGGTAAAGTAGTCGCTCAGCCACATGCTCACCGGATCACTCTTTTCGCCCAGGCGGAACGCCGTCGTTGGCGTGGTTGGCAGAGCAAACGCATCATACGACTCGAACATCCGATCATACGCCTGGCGGATGAGTCGACGTGTCTGCTGCGCCTTGGTATAGTAGGCATCGCCATAGCCCTTGGAGAGCGAGAACGTGCCGAGCATGATCCGACGTTGAACCTCGGTACCGAAACCTGCCGAGCGGGATGCGGTGGTGATGTCGCCATCTTCGGCATCGGCGCGCAAACCGTATCGCACACCATCGAAGCGTGCAAGGTTGCTCGAGGCTTCTGCCGTTGCCAGAATGAAATACGTTGGGATCCACTGCTCGGAATGCGGCAGGTCCACATCTTCAACACTCGCCCCGAGAGCCGTTAGGCGTTCTCGGAAGGCCACGTACGCATCGACGATCTCGGGGGCGCACCCGTCGAGTCGAGCCACGGGCAGTGCCGCAATGCGCGGCGCGGCAACGTCAGCGGCAACCGTTTCGGCGTGGCGCACCGACGTGGCATCGAGCGGGTCGTGGCCGTCGATGACGCGGAACACTTCCTGCATGTCTTCGATGCTATTGGAGAACAGTCCGATCTGGTCTAGTGATGAGGCAAAGGCCACCAGTCCGTAGCGCGAGACGCGTCCGTAGGTTGGCTTCAGTCCGTACACGCCGCAGAAGGCGGCCGGTTGGCGGATCGAGCCACCGGTGTCCGACCCCAGGGCCACGTGACACATGCCGGCGGCAACGGCAACGGCAGAACCGCCCGAAGAGCCGCCCGGCACGCGGTTGGCATCCAGCGCATGGCGCACCGGACCAAAGGCCGAGGTCTCATTCGACGAGCCCATGGCAAACTCGTCCATATTGGTCTTGCCAACGAAGGTCGCTCCGGCATCGGCAAGGCGCTCGATCACCGTCGCATTGTAGAGCGGCCGAAACCCGTCGAGCATGCGCGAGGCGCAGGTAAGGGGCTGACCAACAACGCTGATGTTGTCTTTGACGGCAACGATCATCCCCTCGAGCGGACGTGCCAGGCCGGCGGCGAATCTCTCGTCGCTTTCGGCAGCCGACGAACGTGCGCCGTCGGCATCGACGTGCAGGAATGCCCCTAGGTCGGCCCGAGACGCAATGGTCTCAAGGGCTTCGGCACAACGTTCGGAGGCGCTGGACGTGCCGGCGATGAACGATGAACGGTCGTTGCTATACTTCATGACTTCTGCTGTTCTTGCTCAGGGGGCGTTGTGGGCGGATTCAGCGATGCATCCGGACCCTCGTCGGGCGTCGGTGCTTCGGGCGAAGACGAAGCTTCCGTGGACGTTGCATCGGCTGTTTCGGGGGCGACTTCCGAAGAAGTCCGCGATATCGGCAGACCGCCACTAGGTGGTCGCACAACAGTGGTCGGCGCGGTATCAAGGGCTTCCCGAACTGCAGCATCGGCCGATATATCCCGTATCTGCTGCGTCAGATCTTCCTGAGCCTTTCGGAACTGTCTCAGCCCCTTGCCCATCTGACGGGCAAAGTCTGGCAGACTCTTCGGACCGAACAGCAAGAGGATCGCCAGAATGATGACGAGGAACTCCGCACCACCAACATCAAACATCGCGTTGTGACGCCCTACTTCGGCTGGTTGGTTGGTGTTGACTGATCGTCGCTTTCACCTGATGCAGCCTTCTTGAACTCCTTCATCCCGGATCCAAGACCCCGCATGAGTTCAGGGATCTTCTTTCCGCCAAAGAGCAGCAACAGAACAAGCACGATGATTGTGATCTCGAGTGGGCCTAACCTTCCCATCGGATACTCCTCTAAGGATTGGATTTTTCGTTCTTACCGATGCAAAGTTACGCCACCGGGGCGTTGCAATGGCGAGCAAGGCTGTGAAACACGGTAAGCCCGTCAACTGAGCCAAGAAGGGCCTCGCAGGCTCTTTCCGGGTGCGGCATAAGGCCCATCACGTTGCGGGCTGTGTTGGTTACACCGGCGATGTTGTTCAGGCTTCCGTTGGGATTGGCATCATCGGTCTGCTGGCCTTCAGGTGTCACGTAGCGGTACAAAACCTGACCGGCATCCTCGAGCCCCTTGATCACCTCATCCGACGCTGTATAGCGTCCCTCTCCGTGCGCCACGGGCACGCGAAGGACCTGGCCTGCGGTGCAGACATTGGTAAAGGGGCTATCGGTGTTCTCCACGCGCAGGAACACATCCTTACACACGAACGACAGATTGCGGTTACGGATAAGAGCGCCCGGCAGAAGACCTGCCTCGCACAGGATCTGGAATCCGTTGCAGATGCCAAAGACCAGCCCGCCGGCATTGGCAAATCGCACGACCTCGTTCATGATCGGAGAGAAGCGGGCGATCGCGCCCGTGCGCAGATAGTCGCCGTACGAAAAGCCCCCCGGAAGGATGATCACATCGAGTCCGGTCGGAAGCGATGCGTCCTTATGCCATAGGGAGTGGACGGTGTTGCCGGTGATGGCCGAAGCATGCCGAGCGTCAGCATCGCAATTCGATCCCGGAAAGGTCACCACGCCAATGTTCATGCCGCCTCCACGGGTGCAATCTCCTGCAGGGTGAAGTGGTAGTCCTCCATCACCGGATTCGTCAGGAGCTTGTCGCAGGCCTCACGCACGGCAGACGAGGCCGAATCGGCGTCAACCGCCTGGATGCTCAGCTCGATATGCTTGCCGATGCGAACGTCGGCAAAGCCCGGCATGTGCAGTGAGTGCAGTGCATTCTCCACGGCCTTACCCTGTACGTCAAGGATGGCGCGGCGAAGTGTTACGGTAATGCTGGCGGTGTATGTCTTCATGGTAGGAGGGAAGATCGATGTCGTGTGTCAGATGGTGAACGGATCCGGATCGCCCTCGTCGAACGAATCGTCTCGGTCCGAACGATCTCGCAAGAAGACGAAGGCATGGCGCAGAGCTCCACCGACGAGGTAGAGCATCATGAAGGGGAACAATGCCGCGAGCTTGGTGACGGCGCACAGGATCGTTCCGACG
This sequence comes from Candidatus Kapaibacterium sp., assembly GCA_018882895.1. Taxonomy (GTDB): domain Bacteria; phylum Bacteroidota; class Ignavibacteria; order Kapaibacteriales; family Kapaibacteriaceae; genus UBA10438. The sequence goes on along the minus strand of VERF01000013.1, from coordinate 19,681 downwards.
AAAAATACGGAAAACACGATGGGTCGTTTGCGGAAGGCCTTCACCGAAGGGCGCGGCAGATTGTCGTACTTAATGGTGCTGACCATGGCCAGCGAGGTGATGATCGAGACGGCGGCAAGGGCATGGGGCTGCCACTGTTGCGGCACCTGATCGTGCCAGATGGCGATATAGGAGATGATCGTGAATGCGCCGGCCGGGATGGGCATGCCGCGGAAGTACAGCTTGTCTTCCATGGAGGTTAGCTGCACGTTGAAGCGGGCCAGACGCAACACACCGGCAAGGGCCGGAAACGCCGCCACCACAAGGGTCCACTGCGTGTGCTGCCACGACTCCGGATACGTCACATACAGCAGGATCGTTGGAGCAACACCGAACGACACTGTATCACAGAGCGAATCGAGCTCGACGCCGAACTCGGACGTGCTGCGCGTCAGACGCGCCACCACACCATCGAGCGCATCAAATACGCCGGCCGTCACCACAAGCCAGATCGCATCGGTGATGCGTCCCTCAAAGGCTGCCACGATGGCGCTCACCCCGCAGAAGAGGTTAGCCAGCGTGAAAAGGTTCGGGATGACCGATCGGGTGACGCGCATCAGGGTCAGTTCCCGCCTGTGGAGAGCTTGGCAAGGATGTGCCTGGAACTCACAACCCGATCGCCCGGACGCACCAGAATCTGACTGGTTGCCGGCACCACAACGTCCATGCGTGATCCGAACTTCATCATTCCGAAGCGCTCTCCCACCCGCACCACGTCACCGGGCTTGGTGTCGTAGACAATGCGGCGGGCAAGGAATCCCGTGATCTGCTGGTAAGAAATGCGGCCGTGATCGGTGCGCATCACAAAGAGCGAACGTTCGTTTTCGGTGCTCGACTTCGGGTTGAATGCCATCAGGTACTTGCCCGGGATGTACTCCACCGACTCGATGACTCCGCTTGCCGGATAACGGTTCACGTGAAGGTTCACCGGCGACAGGAAGATGCTGATCTGTACGGCGGGAACGCCAAGAAGCGGGTCCTGCTCGATCGGAACGACGTTCACCACCTGACCGTCGGCCGGAGCCATCACCAGTGAAGAGTCTGCGGCGGCCTCCTTCAGCAGGGGGCGTTCGGCATCCCGGAAGAACCACATCGTGAAGATGCCCAGCCCCACCCCGACGAGCCCGATCAGAACGCTCAAAACTCCCTCAAGAGCAGTCCATCCGAGGACTGTCAGTGCCACGCTGACGGCCAAAAGAAAAAAGGCGTTGTCGTAGCCGTAAGGTGTTAATATCCTGTGCATTTCGGCGTTGTCTTCTCTTTGCTTGGTTCGTAGATTCGCCCGTCAAAAGTAGCACATTCGAGCCTCTCGGCACGATTTCTTTCGGATCCCCTCATGAAGTTCACCGTAGCACTGCCGGACCTGCAGAAGGCCTTGCAGAAGGTCCTCCCTGCAATCCCCGCCAAGAGCACGATCCCCGTCCTCGAACACCTCCTGGCCGAACTCAGCGGTAGCGAGCTGACCTTCACGGCCACCGATCAGGAGATCACGATCTCGCTCACAACCATGGTGGTTGGAGAGCGCGACGGATCCCTGCTCATCCCGGCGCGCCAGTTCAACGACCTGATCAAGGAGCTCGGTACGTCCGGCTCGATCGAGATCACGGCCAATGACCGGAATCAGACCATCGCGCTGCGCACGCCGACAGGTTCGTACGAGATGAAGTCGCTCGATGCCGACGAGTTTCCGTCGATCCCGCCCTTTCCCGAGGCACAGCTGGCCAACCTCCGCAAGGAAGACGTCATGCGCATGGCCAACAAGACGGTGTTTGCGGTGTCGACCGAAGAGTATCGTCCGAGCATGACCGGGGTGTTCTTCCAGTTCAAGGGTGACACGGTGACGGCAGTGGCGACGGACGGTTTCCGCCTCTCGCGCGTGATCGTCGGTGCCGGCGATACGCCGTTTCCGGACGGACTCGAGGCCATTGTGCCATCGCGGACGGTCGACCTTCTGCGTCGACTCGAGAGCGACGTCACCATGGAAGTGTCGCGTACGCACGCACGCTTCAGCGTCGGCTCCATGACGATCACCACACGCGTCATCGACGAGAAGTATCCGCCGTATCAGAACGTCATCCCGGCCGACAACGACAAAACGCTCATCATTCATCAGCGTGAAGTCCTGAGCGCCATCAAACGCGTCTCTCTGTTTGCCAACACCAACACCAAGCACGTTCGCTTCCGCATCGAGCCGACCACGCTGTCGGTGCATTCGGAAGACGAAGACTCCGGCAGTAAGGGCACAGAGAACATCCCATGCGAGTTCTCCGCATCGGACTTCGAGGTGGGCTTCAACTATCGCTATCTCGAAGAAGCCATCAAGAACATCAGCACCGAAGACGATCCGGACCTAAACGTCAAGATGACGTTCTCGTCGGCCGTCCGCGCCGTACTGATCACTCCGGCTGCCGGCGATGATTCCCTCCTCATGCTGGTCATGCCGGTGAAGATCTGACGGGCGCTGATGTGGTGATCCGCAGCATTCATCTGCACAACGTTCGCAATCACGAACAGTCCGAACTCTCCTTCGTGCCGGATGTGAACATTCTCACCGGCGGCAACGGATCGGGGAAGACCTCTGTGTTGGAAGGCATCAGCCTGTGCGCCATCGCGCGGACGTTTGTGCCGGTAACTGACCAAGCTCTGATCCGCCACAATGAGGACGCGTGTTCGGTGTCTGTGCAGGCCACAACGGACCTGCAGGCCCCTTACCAAGTATCGGTCACCCTGCGCCACGGCACACGCAAGCGCATCACAACGTCCACCCAGACGTCGTGCTCGCCCCGTGACATCATCGGTAACCTGCCAATGGTCGTACTCTCTCCCGATCACAAGGGGATCACGATCGGTCCTCCGGCCGAGCGCCGCTCATTCGTCGATGCCGTCATGGCGCAGGCCCAGCGGCGGTACACGGAACTGCTTTATGAACATCGTCGACTCTACAAGCACCGCGGTGCCATCCTATCGGCAATTGCCGAGGGCCAGGCCGGGGATGCGGATCTGGATCTCTGGACAGAGCAGTTCATCAACGTCAGCGCAGAGATCGTTCAGCGGCGCTTCGCATTCCTGACAGAGATCACGCCTCGTATTTGCGACACCTATGCCTCTGTGGCAGGGGGCTCGGAGCAGATCGATATCGTGTACCGGCCCGACATTGCAGAACATGTCTCTTCGGTGGACGCGTCATCGGCGGCCGATGTGGCCGAGGCCTACCGCAGCGTAGCACGGCAGATGCGCCGACGTGAGATCATCCGCCAGACAACGCTGTTTGGTCCGCAGAAGGATGACGTGGCCCTGTTCATCAATGGCGGACTGGTTCGCGAGACCGCATCGCAGGGCCAGCACAAGTCCCTTCTCGTGGCCCTGAAACTTGCCGAATCGACCATCCTGCACGAACACTGCAACGAACGTCCGGTAGTCCTGCTGGACGATGTTTTCAGCGAACTCGATGCCGACAGGTGCCGGCGCGTGCTGGACCACGTGATCTCGATGAACATGCAGTGCTTCGTTACCACCACCGACGGTCAGCAAGTGCGCAGCGTCATCGACTCGGTCGATCGCCTGCCCGGCCGCGACGTCTCGGTTCAGATGTCCACCGTTTCCAACGGTCGCATCACCGGCTCCGAACGCTCCATTGCACGGGAGGCCGCATGATCGCTCTGTCGGACCTTCTGAAGAATTTCATCAATACACGTCATCTCGACGGCGAGCTCGACAAAACCCGCATCCCGAAGTATTGGCAGGAAGTTGTCGGCAAGGGGCTGGCAGAACGCACCGAGATCCGATCGTTCGACAACGGAGTGCTTCGCATTCACGTACCGGAAGCCCCCTGGCGAAGCGAACTGAACTTGCGGCGGGATGAGCTTCGCCGTTCCATCAATCACCTGGCCGGAAAGGATCTCGTGAACGAGATCATCTTTCGCTGACCCCCACCCGAAATCACGGAGATTTTCATGTCTGAAGAAACACAGAAGCCGGTACAGCCGGGATATACCGAGGATAGCATCAAGGTCCTCGAAGGACTCGAAGCCGTCCGCAAGCGTCCGGCCATGTACATCGGCGACGTTGGTGAGCGCGGCCTTCACCACCTGATCCAGGAGGTCGTCGACAATTCCATCGACGAGGCGCTGGCAGGCTACTGCCGCAACATCATGATCACGCTTAATGCCGACGGGTCATGCTCGGTGGCCGACGACGGTCGGGGCATCCCGGTCGGACCCCACCCGGTGAAGAAGATCTCCACGCTCGAAGTCGTGATGTGTACGCTGCATGCCGGCGGCAAGTTCGACAAGAACACCTACAAGGTTTCGGGCGGTCTTCACGGCGTCGGCGTCAGCTGCGTTAACGCCCTTTCGACCAAGATGCTGGTAACGGTCGAGCGCGACGGAAAGAAGTTCGAGCAGACCTACAGCATCGGCATCCCGCAGGGCCCCGTTCAAGAGGTCGGCACCTCCGATCGCACCGGCACCACGGTTCGCTTCTATCCCGATGCGACGATCTTCCGCTCCGTGGAGTTCCGCTACGAGAAGGTATCGGAACGTCTGCGCGAGCTGGCCTTCCTGAATCCGGACGTGACGATTACACTCGAGGATGAGCGCGACGGAAAGAAGGACGTGTTCGCCTATCGCGGCGGTCTGGTGGACTTTGTGCGCCACCTGGATTCAAATGCCACGGCCATCACCAAGCCGATCCTGATGAGCGGAGTGGTTGCCAACGACTCGGGCGTTGAAACGGTTGTCGACGTCTGCTTCGAGTACAACTCAGGCTACAGCGAGAATCTTCTCTCCTACGTCAACAACATCAACACCGTCGAAGGCGGCACTCACGTCTCGGGCTTCCGCAGTGCTCTTACCCGGACGCTCAATGCGTACGCGGCGGCCAACAACATGACGAAGAAGGACATCAACCTAACCGGTGAAGACTTCCGCGAAGGCCTCACCGCCGTGGTGTCCGTCAAGGTAGCTGAGCCCCAATTCGAGGGTCAGACCAAGACCAAGCTTGGCAACGGCGAGACCGAGGGCATGGTTCGCTCGATCATCAACGAGGAACTGTCGAAGTACCTCGACGCAACACCGAGCGCTGCCAAGCACATCATCGAAAAGGCCATGCAGGCCGCCGAGGCTCGTGCCGCCGCCCGCAAGGCCAAGGATCTGATCCGACGCAAGGGAGCACTCGAAAGCGGTTCACTTCCGGGCAAGTTGGCCGACTGTTCGCTGCGCACCCCGGAGGATACGGAGATCTTCCTCGTTGAGGGCGACTCTGCAGGTGGCTCTGCAAAGCAGGGGCGCGACCGACGCTTCCAGGCCATTCTGCCACTGAAGGGCAAGATCCTGAACGTTCACAAGGCACGCCTGACCAAGGTGCTTGAGAACGAGGAAGTACGGACGATCTTCACGGCCATCGGCGCCGGCTTTGGCGACGACTTTGATGTGGCCAAGGCTCGCTACGGCAAGATCATTCTCATGGCCGATGCCGACGTCGACGGTTCGCACATCCGTACCCTGCTGCTGACGTTGTTCTGGAAGCATATGCCGGAACTGATCAATGACGGCCGCCTGTATATCGCTCAGCCCCCTCTCTACAAGCTCAAGAAGGGTCGCACCGAGGTGTATGCCTACAATGACGCCGAGCGTGACGAGGCCATTGCCCGGATCCGCAAGGAGAAGGCCGACCGAAAGGCAGCCAAGGCCGCCGACGTTGCCGGCGCCGAAGAAGCGGAACCAGCGGTAGAGGAAGGGGCCACGGCAGACGGTATCGTGATCAGCCGCTTCAAGGGTCTCGGCGAAATGAATCCAGAGCAGCTCTGGGCCACGACAATGAACCCAGAAACCCGAACGCTGCTGCGCGTATCGATCGAGAACGCCGCCGAAGCGATGCACATCTTCGAGACACTCATGGGCGAGGCCGTTGAGCCGCGTAGGGAGTTCATCGAACGCAACGCTCAGTACGTAAAGAACCTCGATATCTAAAAAAACAAGACCCCGTATGTCTGCACTCATACGGGGTCGGCTGTGGCGCGTACATTTCTGTATCGTGCTACGTTGTGGGAAATGCCCACTGACCGGACAAAGTTCCCGACATTGAAAAAAAAACCGCCCCCTAGGGGGCGGTTTCAATTTCCGGGCTGATCGGCGGTCTCAGTAGCGGTAATAATCGGGCTTGTATGGCCCCTTGACCTCGACGCCGATGTATTTGGCTTGCTTGTCGTTCAGGACCTCCAGCTGCACGTTGATCTTCTTCAGGTGCAGGCGGGCAACCTTTTCGTCGAGCTTCTTCGGCAGCACATACACCTTGTTGTCGTAGCTCTTAGCGTTCTTCCAGAGCTCCAGCTGGGCCAGCGTCTGGTTGGTGAACGAGTTCGACATCACGAAGGACGGATGGCCCATGGCGCAGCCGAGGTTCACAAGACGGCCTTCGGCCAGAACGATGATCTGGCGCTTGCCGATCGTGTACATGTCCACCTGAGGCTTGATCTCGACCTTTGACTTGCCGTGGTTCTTGTTGAGCCACGCCATGTCGATCTCATTGTCGAAGTGGCCGATGTTGCAGACAATGGCCTTGTCCTTCATGGCCTTGAAGTGCTTCTCAGAAATGATGTCGCAGTTGCCCGTGGCCGTGACCACGATGTCGGCTTCCTTGACGGCATCGATCATGCGCTTGACCTCGAAGCCGTCCATCGCTGCCTGCAAAGCGCAGATAGGATCGATCTCCGTGACGATCACGCGCACGCCAGCCCCCTGCAGAGATGCGGCCGAGCCCTTGCCTACGTCGCCATAGCCGGCAACGACGGCAACCTTGCCGGCGAGCATGATGTCCGTTGCACGACGGATGGCATCAACGAGCGACTCCTTGCAGCCATACTTGTTGTCGAACTTGGACTTCGTCACCGAGTCATTCACGTTGATCGCCGGCAGCGGCAGCGTGCCGTTCTTTACGCGCTCATACAGGCGCAGAACGCCCGTGGTGGTCTCCTCGGAGATACCACGGATCTCACCAACCAGCTCCGGATACTTGTCCAGCACCATGTTGGTCAGGTCACCGCCGTCATCCAGGATCATGTTCAGTGGCTTGCGATCCTTGCCAAAGAACAGCGTCTGCTCAATGCACCAATCGAATTCTTCCTCGTTCATTCCCTTCCAGGCAAAGACCTGCACGCCGGCCTTGGCAATGGCCGCAGCGGCGTGGTCCTGCGTCGAGAAGATGTTGCAGCTCGACCACGTGACTTCGGCTCCGAGATCGATGAGCGTCTCGATCAGAACGGCCGTCTGGATTGTCATGTGAAGGCAACCGGCAATGCGAGCCCCCTTCAGCGGCTTCTTGCCTTTGAACTCTTCGCGCAGGGCCATCAGGCCGGGCATTTCGGCTTCGGCCAGGTGGATCTCCTTGCGACCCCATTCGGCCAGTGCCATGTCGGCCACGGCATAGGCAAGGGGCTTGTGGGCGATCTGACCCTTGGCAACACGTGCAGGGGCCTTCTTCAAACGGTCAAGGGGCGATGAAGCCTTCTTCGCGGTGCCGTTCTTATGCACACCGTTGGTGTGCACGCCATTGGTGGCAGGCTTTACCGCGGACTTCTTTGTGGTGGTAGTTGACATGTTTTCGATGTGAAAATTGAAGTGTTGAAAATTCCCAGTTAGGCGAACGCCTCGGAAAACGCCGGAACAAGGTCAAGACGTTCCCAAGGGAACTCATGACGTCCAAAATGACCGTAGGCGGCCGTGGCGCGGTAGATCGGCCGACGCAGGTTCAGGCGGCTGATGATGCCGGCCGGCGTCAGGTCGATGCTCTCAATGATGAACTTCTCGAGTTCGCGCGGATTGATATCTGACGTGCCGTGAAGATCGGCATTGATCGACACCGGCTGGGCAACGCCGATGGCATAGGCCAGCTGGATCGTGCACTCGCGGGCAAGTCCGGCGGCCACAACGTTCTTGGCCAGATGGCGCGCAGCATACGCAGCCGAGCGGTCCACCTTCGTCGGGTCCTTGCCCGAGAACGCACCGCCACCGTGAGGAGCCTTGCCGCCGTAGGTGTCGACGATGATCTTGCGGCCGGTCAGCCCCGTATCACCGTGAGGTCCACCGATCTCGAACTTGCCTGTCGGATTCACGTGGAAGGTCGTCTCCTTGTTCACCAGGTGCTCAGGGATAACGGCCTTGACGACATTTTCGATCACGTCATCGTGGATGCGGCGCTGAGCATTCTCCATCGGATCGTGCTGCGTGGAGATCACGATCGTGTCGACCGCTACCACCTCGCCGTTGTCGCCATACACCACTGAGACCTGGGCCTTTGCATCCGGACGCAGGTACGGCATCAGCTGATTGTTGTTCTTGCGAATGTCTGCAAGGCGTTTCACCAGCTGATGGGAATAGTGAATGGCGGCAGGCATCAGCTCCGGCGTTTCCTTACAGGCGTAGCCGAACATCATGCCCTGGTCACCGGCACCACCCGTGTCGACGCCTTGTGCGATGTCCGGCGACTGACGGTTGATGACGTTGATGACGGCGCAAGAGTCAGCCTCGAAGCGGTACTCGCCGCGGTCGTAGCCGATCTCACGGATAACGCCGCGCACCAGCTCCGGCAGATCGATGTAGTGCGACGTTGTGATCTCTCCACCAACGACGATCATGCCGGTTGTAGCGAAGCATTCGCAGGCAACACGGCCGGTGGGATCATTGGCAAGAACTTCGTCGAGAACGGCATCCGACACTTGGTCGCAGACCTTGTCGGGATGTCCTTCGGAAACGGACTCGGAGGTAAAGAGGTACTTCATCGGTAGGAGAATGTGAGGTGAAGAGTGTTCGTTGGAAAGGGGCTATTGGGACAAACGCACGATCGATGCGTCACCAATGTTGATCGTGGAGAACCGACCCGTCACTTCGGCGTTCTCACCGATGATCGACTGGTCGAGGGCAATGTCGGCAACCGATGCATTGTCACTGATGATACTATCACGGACGATGCTGTTGCGCACAACGGCCCCCTTGGAGACCGATGCGTATGGACCGATCACGGAGTGTTCTACGATGGCTGCGGGGTCCACATGGACCGGCGGAACGAATACGCAGCCCACGGGCGCCGTCGGCATCACGTTGCGATTGGTCAGCAGGAATCGGTTTGTCTGCAGCAGCGTCTCCGGCTTGCCGCAGTCATACCATCCTTCAACGGTGAACGTGGTGAACTTCTCGCCTCCGTCCACCATGATCTGCAACGCATCAGTCAGCTGATACTCGCCCTTGGTGCGGATGTTGTCATGAATGAGCTTGTCGAGCGCAATACGAAGCTTGCGCGGATCGTGGATGTAGTACAGACCAACGATCGCCATGTTCGAGACGGGTGCTTCGGGTTTTTCGACAAGACGCGTGACGTATCCGCCTGACTCGATCACGACGCCGAATCGGCGCGGATCATCGACGTGCTTGACGCCGAGCGAGGAGAACTGGCGTGTTGACAGTACCGACAGGTCGACGTCAAACACCGTGTCGCCAAGAATGATCAGAGCCGGTTCTTCGGCCAGCGACTCGCGCGCAACCCATATTGCATGGCCGAGGCCAAGCATCTCATCCTGCTGAACGAAGCGCGCATCGAGATCGTAGTTCGTGCGCACATAGTCCTCTACAAGGTCACCCTTGTATCCGGTGATGATCGTTGCTGAGCTAATGCCCTGTGCAACGAGAGAGTCGAGAATGTGTCCGAGGATCGGCTTGCCGGCAACATTCACCAGCACTTTGGGAAGCGAGTGCGTGAACGGACGCAGGCGTGTGCCGATACCGGCTACCGGTATGATGGCGTGCATTGCGGCAAAGATACGGGCATAAATCGGACCGCCGAGGGGTCTTAGTCGACGCGTACGACCTGTCCGGAGCGAAGCACGTCAGACTTCCGGAGCGACGGGTTCTTCTTCCGCAGTTCGGCGATCGAGATGCTGAATCGGTCAGCGATTCTTGAGAGCGTATCGCCCTTCTTCACCCGATAGGTCTTGGGTTTTGCGGCAGACTCCTGAGCGCCGGCCACTGGCTTGCCAGTACCGCGTGCGCGCGGCACCTCTACCAGCAGAACGCTACCGGCCTTGAGGCGTGCCTTCGGCTTGATGCCATTGACCGATGCCAGGCGGCTGGGGGTCATCTGATACTTCGCGGCGACCTTGGCAACGGTCTCCCCTTTCTTTACCGTGTGGCGCTGCGTGCGGATGCGCGGTAGCTGCTCGACGGCAACCTGTGGCTCGGGCGCGACCCTTGTCTTCTGCACTCCCGAAGGGGTGCCGACGATGAGCGTATCGCCGATGCTCAAGGCATCGCTGTTATAGGGAATGTTGTTCCAGTTCCGAATGTCGGCGATGCGAACGTTGAACTTCTCCGAGATCGACGAGAGATTATCGCCCCGTTCCACAACGTACACGGCCGCAACGCCTTCGCGCATGCCTCGCCCCTTACCACCATCATCGCCGGCTACAGCCGCAGAGGAAGTTGTATCAGGCGTCTTCGCCGGCGCAGTGGTTGCAGCCGGGCGCGGCTGATCGGCCTGTGCGACGCTGCTGCTGCGTACCGGCACGCGAAGCGTGGTACCGGAGCGCAGTCTCGTCTTGTATCCGGTGATGCCGTTGATCTCTGACAGTTCGACCATTGACACGCCGTAGGAGGCGCTGATGCTGGCCAGCGTTTCTCCCCGCGCCACGGTGTGCTTCAGGTAGATCTGCTTGTCATCATCGCTCAGCGCCGCATAGCGGCGCATGAAGTCCTGCCCCATGCCCGGAAAGACCTTCAGCTTATACGGCTCGCGAGGGGGCGTGCACTGCCGCACCAATTCGGGATTGAGCTTGCGCAACGAATCCAGTGAGATCTGGGCGCATTTGGCAAGAGCCTGAAAACTGACGGGCTCGGTGATAGTGACCGTTTCGTATTCGTATGGCGCGTGGAATGAGAGCGAGTCGTCCGGAAAGCCATACTTGTCACGATTCATCGTAATAAGCGTCGTGGCAATGAACAGCGGCACGTACTCGCGCGTCTCCTTCGGAAGAAATTCGCGGATCTGCCAGAAGTTCGGATTCTCCAGGCCTGACTTACGGATCGCGCGGCGCACGCCACCGGCACCGCAGTTGTAAGCCGCCAGCGCCAGATGCCAATCACCGAGGTCGTTATAGAGGTCTTTCAGGAAGCGCATCGACGCTCTGGTGGCCTTTTCCGGATCGCGGCGCTCGTCGATCCAGTAGTTGACGTTCAGGTCGTATTCCTCGCCGGTGGCCTTCATGAACTGCCACATGCCTACGGCCTTGGCACGCGATACAGCCTCGGGATTCAGGGCCGACTCCATCATGGCAAGGTGCACGATCTCATCTGGCATCTGCTCTTCGCGGGCGATGCGACGGAGCGTCGGGAACCAACGTCCGGTGCGCTCGATCCACGTCTTCATGAAGCGGCGCCCCCTGCCCTCCGACATAAACGTCAGCTGCGGCTGAACATGCTCGTTGAAGACCAGCGGAATGGTCGTTTTCGGAATGTCGATCGGTGGCGTGTACTTGCGCGGCTCGATCGTCTCTACGGCTGTCTGACGAGCATCAACCTCTTCGAAGAGGCGATCACGTAGGATGAAGATGGACGTGTTGGGATTGAGATTGTCGATGCTCTTGACGTACGTCTCGTAGTCCTCAATGACGGCCTGTACCAGATCGGTGAAGTCGGCATTGGACTCGATCTCAGGATAGGTGGCAAGGTCGTTCAGGAGGGCGATGGCCGACTCAAATGCCTCGGCTGCCTTTGTTGTGTCAGCGCCTTCGATAAGCGTCAGCGCCCCGAGATACTGCTGGCGTGCCCGTTCCATCTGTCCCAGAACCACGGGGTCCATACGCGACTTTGTGCTGTCCTCCTCGTCGAGCTCACTGAACTCATCCGGGAAGACCGGCTTGCGCCGCGCCGAATCCGGAATCGATGCTGCGGGCGCCGAAGCCCCCTCCGACGACCTGTCGACGATGCCCGCATAGGACGCTGCAACCACGATCAGGCTGATCGTGAGAGCCAAAAGCAGGGGTCGTCGGCGACGTGGTCGTAGATTCATGCGCAGTCAAAAACGGGACAGGGGGCGGACCTTTCCGCTGCGGTAAATATACCACAGGCGGGCAAAGGACGCCAAACGCGCGGTTTCATTGCCATATGAACGGAAGTTCATACAGCATATGATCTTACGAACAGTCGGTCACTTCATTCCGGTGGCAATCCAAGCGCGTACCTGCTCTATGGAGCAGTCCGACATCCTGGGTCCGGACGGCGGCATCGGCGCATACCCGGAGGCGTGCGACATGGTGCCAAGCAGAAATCCGTCCCGAGCCTGTGCTTCCACAACGCTCCGAACCGTAAGGTCGATTCCCCCCGATGGGCGTGTTCCGGAATGGCAACCCGTGCAGGAGGTTGCCATGATCGGAGCTATGGTCCCTACATAGGTTACGTTCCGCGTATCGCAGCCGCCGTTGTCGGCCGAGCAATCGCGATTCTTCGCCCCTTCACGAATCCACCGTTCGATCACTGCAATCTGTGCCTTCGACAGTGATCGTGGTGGAGGGGGCATGCGCTCGTCCGATTCATCAGTAACGAGCGATTCATAGAGCTTTGATCGGGATGGGTTGCCCGGACGAACCAGGCCGTCCCTGTTACCCATGATCGATTCATAGGAGGTGAGATTCACACCTTCCTTGGGCCGATCAACGTCATGGCATTCGGCCATCGTACAGTTCGAAATAAGGATTGGCAGGACATCGCGTGTGAAACACACCGTCGTGTCGTGAGGGCCGGTTCCACCGCCGGTCGTATCTGCGCCGCCCCCACCGGTTGTATCCCCGTGGTCGGTCGTGTCAGTCTGCGATGTCGAGTCATGGTCATCTTCGCCACCACGTGGGTGAAAGGGGCCATCCACATAGTCTGCGCATGACGAAAGGAACAGCAGAATGGCGATTCCCATGGCAGTGAAAACGTGTCTACCGTGCATGCCGTAATCCCAGATTTGGACGCAAAAGCGGAGTTCATTTTATCAGAACTCCTAAAAATATCCCCATATCGGTCAAAAGTTACATTTCCATGACGAAAAGTTTCAGCTCCTCCATCAGCAACCGGAGCGCTGCCTCCTGGTGCAGCCGAGCACTTTGGAGCCATTCTCTGAGCATCCGCTCGGTTTCATCGTCCCCTCTGTCGCGGCTGATCTCAACAAGCATCTCCATCCACTGCTCGTCATCGGACCACTGGGATTCAGTGGAGCGGAATCGCTCCAATTGGCGGGCGCAGCAAGCAGCTGCGGCATAGTGTTCGTGCATCATAACGTACCTCGTTGTTGGGTGAATGAAGGAAGCGGTGTTCCTTCCTTGTACAACCCAACAAGAAAACGTGACACGTCGGCTCGAGGTCAGCGCATGCTTACCACATACGTTCCGGGCGGGACCGAGCGCACATGCGTGCCGGCGGCCAGGTCTTCGTTGGCCACCCTGCCGAGCAGACGACCCTGCAGGTCGTAGGCATCGATGGTGACGTGCCGATCGGTATCGGCCGTGATCACAAGGCGCGACTGCAGCACATCGAGTTGGCAGGTGAGCCCCTTACCATCATCAGATGTCGACACCGACAGCGGACCATCTTCGAGTCGGCCCCTTGGCGTGAGCGTCCTGCCGGCCACCGCAGGATGGTCCGGCCCGTAGCGGTAGATCTTAAAGACCATGTTGTTGCGTGGCGTCTGCCCTTGCGTGGCGATGCCGTTCATGATCACGGGGCTGACGTAGCGCCACACCTCGTCGCCCTCCGGGGTAGCTTCGACGAACGTGCCGGACGGACCGAGACATGTCAGGACGTTGCCGTTCGGCAGCATCGTGGCGCCGCTGATGTTCTGCGCGTAGTACGACGTTGAGATCTTCTTCGGAAAGAGCACCGTCGGCGCGGCCGGCTCGAAAGCCCCCTTACTGTTGCGGCGATAGGTACCATCCTCATTGCGGGGCAGTTCGATCACATCTACCGATGATCCGTTTCCGCCGAACCTGCCGTTGCCGTTGTTGAAGATCATCACAAACCGGTCATCATCGAGCCAGCGGGCATCGTGTTGGCCGAAGAGGACCTGATTCTGTGGCGTTCCCGACTTATAGTTCTGCGGATTTCCGTAGCGGTAGACGATGTCTCCGGTCTTGCGCGAGATGATCCATATCTCATCTAGGTTGTGAAGACTGATCATCACTTCATCGCGCTTCGCGTTGTATCGAACCGAGTTGGCATGAAGCCAGTCGGCCCGTGTATCCCCTGCATTGATGTCAACGCGATTGGCGTTCTGCGAAACGACGCCGAAGTTGGGCCCGGCAGGGTTGGCATCCTGGATCATGTGATCCCATGATGACCATGACCAGACCACCTCACCCGTGGTTGGGCCGGTGCGACGAACCTCGATCACGCGCTCCGACCAAAGTGCATTCTCGATCAGGCGCGAGCGCGGACGTCCGGCAGCAACCGCCTCGTCAATGGTGTGACTCTCCCAGACCAGCAGCAAGATGTTGCCGTTGGGCAGGATCTCCACGTCGTGGTGCGATCGTGCCGTCTGCGACAGATGCGTGTATGACCAGACCTTGGCGCCGGACCAGTCGTAGAGTTCGACCATGCCGCCTGCCCCGCCCCCTTGCATCCACTGGGAAGGAGGAGCAGCCGTACGAAGGAGCGAACCATCGTCGAGAAGCATCGCTGCCTGACCGGCGTTGTTAGTACTCTGCCAGGTCTTGACCACCTGACCTTCGTTGTCGATGAGGTAGGTGTTTCTAGACACGACAGGAGCAAAGAGCGTGTAGCCCTTGAACGAGCGCGAAGCATCTTGACTGATGAGGCCGACGGTGCGCTGTGCAAGGCCCACAGCGGAACCCGCGGCAAACAGGAGAGCCAAAGCGAGAATTTGCATTGGGGAATCTACGAGAATTCCCTCCACGTTTCTCGCCAGCGGGCACCTTACACCGTCGGCATGTTCATCAGTTCAGTATCGCAGAATGGCCGCCGCCCCGGTGGATGTGGGCATGATGTTCGTTGGCAGAACGATCACCGTGCCTCCGTGCTTGAGCACGATCCGCGCTATATCGTCAAGCAGGTCATTCACATCCGTCATTGCCAGGTCATCGAACACAACCTTGCCGGTTAGCTCATCGATCTTGCCCGGGATCTGGCGAGAATCCTCCACAAAGAGCGTAGCAATGCGACCCTCCACGGCGGCCTGCGCAATGGAGAAGATCCCATCGATCCCGTCGTGATGTCCGGCCGCCTCATCATAGGCCTCGATCAGCGTCTGACTCTCAGCCAATGCAAAGGGTCGCATGGTCTCCCATGCCCTTTGAACCAGATCGCGCAATTCGATACCGAAGGGGTTAACGATGATGCTGGCATCGACCAGGTTGGGGTTGCGGCTGATGCGGTGAAACAGCGCCGCCTGCTCAGGGAGACTTGCCACAACAAGGGGTAGCCCCGTGGCTCTCGAGGCGATCTCCATCACCAACCGGTCGACGTGACGGAAGAATCGCTCCGTGTCTTTATCAACCTCATCCTCAATGGTCGTATGTGGAACAGTTCGCTCGGTACCGCCGGAGTTCGAATTCGAGAACCCCGGATCACTGA
Source organism: Candidatus Kapaibacterium sp. (assembly GCA_018882895.1). Lineage (GTDB taxonomy): Bacteria > Bacteroidota > Ignavibacteria > Kapaibacteriales > Kapaibacteriaceae > UBA10438. Next base: position 4,028 of record VERF01000013.1, on the reverse strand, counting down.
GTTCATCACCAAGGATCTCGTTGATCAAGAGCATCGGTCCGGTAGCAAAGCTCACTTCCTCCAGTCCATCACGATTGCCGACAAACAGTTGGGCGGATTCCCTCGTGAGACAGAGCACGTTGTAATCTTCCAACGTCTGAAGTAGTCGGAAAAGGGGCTTCACATGAAAGTGATCGGCAACCACGGCGATCTCCGGTACCGACCTGTCAAGGTGCTGAGTGATGAACACGCCCGGCGCTCGGAAGACGGCCAGTCCCTGACGCCTTGAGTTCCAGAATGCATCGTCGCGTTCAAGTGCCCGGAACGGGGCCAGCAGATCGGTCATCCCGTCATCTGCATAGGCGGTCTTGAGCGAGTCACTGAGCGTGCGCACCAGCTGACGATATCGAGTCTGGTCATCCCGACGTTCTGGCTGCGTCCGATGCGTAGGCAGATACAGGCTGAGGCACGGCTTCGAGGTGATCGAGAAGAGATCCTGGATCAGAGGACTCTGTGCAACATTCATCATGATGAACTCCGGAATGGATTCCCGCATACAGCGGAATGGCGTTTGTCGAACATGCTCGAAGCTATTCGACAGCCAACGCAGAGTTCATGATGAATGTCAGTTAGCGCACTGCGGCAACTTTACCTTCACGCAGAAGAAGGAGTCGACGTTCCCCGGCACGCACGGCAACGTACACGCCGTCGATAGCCGAGCCAAGGCTGGTGAGTTCCACATCGGTGGCAATATGACGTCCGTCGAGTCCGATCAACGTCCAACGTCCGTCAAGCAGACCGGTTGCGACGTGGTCATCATTCACCGACGTTGCGGGCGTCATGCGCTTCGACGCGAACACGGCCGCCGCCCGGTCGATCCCCGCGGGGTCATGCACATCGTGTGCAGCCCCCTGATAGATGGTCATCTCGCGATCCGATTCGGGGATGCCGCGGCGCTTGAGTTCCTCTCGGATGGCGCACGTGCCGGACAGGTAGGGATAGGCGCCTGAAATGAGTCCAACGCCATGATATGCACGGTTGACGCCGCAGGCCACCACAGGATCATCGGTCTGGTGGTAGCTGTACATCGGGATGAAGGGGGCGCCCCCGAGATAGTCAAGATTTAGCAGGGCTCCGAAGATGTTCAGTACCACGTCAATGCCGGGCGTCGGCACGTCGGTGTGCAGGTCTCCTTCGACGCTTCCAAGGTCAGGCCGCGCAAACGTGCCTGCCAAACGGGTGACGTCTGAGATCCTGCCGATGGCCCTCGGAACGGTATCGAGTGCATCAACAAATGCCGTGTGCATGGCCACGATCGATCCTGCACTGGCTCCGCCGATGATGATGCGCGACGTGTCGATGCCATAAGTGCCTGCGTTCTTTACCAGGAAGCGTATTCCACCGCGCACATCCTGGATGCCCCGAAAACAGGCGCGTATCAGCTCGGCCTCATCATAGGCAAAGGGCGGATCAAGCAGCCCGCCATGAATGCCGAGTCTGTACGAGATCGTCACCGCCGTGTATCCCCTCTTGGCCCACGTCTCGCAGAGCGAATTGAAGTCGGCGCGGTTGCCCTGGATAAAGCCCCCTCCATGCACCCACACCACCAGCGGCCGTTTGACGGCGTTGTCATTGGTGGGCATGAAGATGTTCATCTTCAGCGTATCGGTTCCCCCGTCAAATCGCTTTGCCGTTCCAAAGAAGACATCCTTGGTGGAGCGGATCTTGTAGGTGGGCTCAATGTATGACTGCGCACCAAGGTTGGCGCTATACACCAGAAACGCGACAATGATTATGGCAAGGGGCTTCATGGAACACTCCTCCGAATTGGCTGATGAGGATAACGAAAGGTCAATACTACGCAAGTAGGGCTAATGAAGGATTTGTTCAAGAGTCATGCCAAGGAACAGATCAAGCGGCATACCATCATCACCAACAAGAATCAACCGTGCATCACCGTGCATCTTCCGAAACTGCTCTGCTCCTCGAAATGCACCTCGGCTATCTCCGCTTTTGACCTCGATGAGTATGCGTCGACGTGGACTCTGTAGGACGAAGTCTACCTCCGCGTTACCCTCTCGCCAATACTTCACCGACGTTGTTGTGCCTCGCGTCAGACCAAGCAGATGCGAACCGACGGCAGACTCTACGATCTGTCCGCGCAGCGTAGGGTCGATCGACTCCGTCGAACCCGACAGTCCAAGGATGGCAGAAAGCAGTGCCGGTGCGGCGCTGATGAGCTTTGGGCTCGCCGCACGGGAACGCGCTGCCGTGGCCGTATACTTTTCGAGTCCCGTTAGCAGACCGCTATCGGATAGAAGCGAAAGGTACTGGGCAATCGTTGCGGCATTTCCTGAATCCTGCAGCTGACCAAGCAGTTTTTGAAGCGACACGATCTGTGTCGACATACTTGTTCCGAGAATGAACAGGTTTCGAAGCAGGGCGGGCTTATCGATCCGCTCAAGCGACAGAACATCCAGGGCCAATGTGCTCTCGATGATGGATTGCTGCATGTAGTCGCGCCAGCGATCCGGCGTTGAACGGAAATCCATCGGACCCGGATACCCGCCGACGATGAGATACTCATCAAGCCCTACACCAAAGGCATCGCGCATTTCGGGCCACGACCAATGTCCGGCACGCAGAACTTCGAACCGTCCTGCCAGACTCTCGGACATCCCCTTTCGAATGAGCGTCGTCGACGACCCAGTCAGCACTACATACACACGACATCTCGAGGCAGTGTCTTCATCCCACAGACGCTTGACGATCGCACTCCAGTCGGGCACCCTCTGGATCTCATCAACAGATAGCACGCAACTGCCAGACGCTGTGGCGACAGCACGCGCACGGTTCCATTTCTCGATGAGCCACTCACGCCCGATCATCTCCAGGTCATCTGCCGACATCGAGATGACAGGCTTTTCGCACCCGTCAAGAGCTTGCCGCACGAGCGTGGTCTTGCCGACCTGTCGCGGACCCAGGACGATCTGAATGAAGCGTCGAGGCTCGGAGAGCCGACGTTCAAGTTCGGTTGATTGCGGACGTCTGTACATATTTTGCGAGGTATCGCTCACAAAATAATGAGCATTCGCTCACAAAACCAACAGAGCCGTGCTAACTATCATATTTATTTGGGGGCTACGGACGTATGAACTCGTTGGAAATGCTCTCGAATGGTTGGGCTGCACCATCCGTGGCGGCCCGAATCATGGTTGCGGCGATGGCCCGGGCATGCACGGCCCGGTAGGCGCGGGGGATGATGGCGGCAAAGGTCTGGGCAAACCAGATTCCGATTCGCTCTCCAAGGCGGTGCTCACGTCGGTCGCCAAGGATGAACGACGGACGCAGGATAGTAAGCCGGTCGAACCTGAGCGCGTGCATGTCCCGCTCAAGGTCGTGCTTGACCTGCACGTAGAGGAACCGAGAGTTGGGCTTGACGCCGAAGGAACTGACCATGATCCAGTGCTTTGCGCCATGCGTGCGAGCAAAGCGGGCAATGCGAATGGGATACTCGTAGTCGAATAGCCGGTATCGCTGAGCACTTCCGGCCGTCTTGATGGTCGACCCCATTGCACTGAACACCACATCTACGTCGTACACGCCTTCGGATCCATCGAGCGTATCGAAGTCCCTCACGACGTTCCTGACGCGTCCCGTCGGATCATTGATGTCAAGGGGCCGGCGCGTCAGCACGTTGATGGTGGTGAACCGTGCATCGTCAACAAGAAGCTTTACGAGCTCCGCGCCAACAAGCCCCGTGGCACCGATGATGAGAGAACGCATGGGAGCCCCAATTGCTGAATTACGGAAGTACTGAATTACGGGGGTCACTCACGAATACGCTTCCGCTGTCTTCAGCTCATTGTTCAGCGCATAGGTAAATCCCTTCTGCAGTGCGTATGCGCCATGTCGACCGTTTTTATCGACCGCCAGGATGCCGACTTGGAACTCTTTCCAATTCGCATGCTTCTTTACAATGCGGCGGATGGCTTCTTCGCATGCTTCCTGTGGCGTAGCTCCATAGCGCATGCGCTCAACGGCAACGG
>VERF01000060.1 GCA_018882895.1 Candidatus Kapaibacterium sp. | reverse complement strand
TGGTGATCACATCGAAGGATTCGGGTTCGAGTTCGGCTTCGAGAAAATCACGCAGCACCACGTGGTAGCGCGATGAGTCGAGACCGAGTTTCGCAGCATACTCGTGTTGCTTTTCAACCCAGTTGAACTTGTCGAGGCATGTAACGTCCCACGACGAGTTTGCAGCCACCCATGAGGGGAAGATCGACTGTCCCGTTCCAATGTCGAGATAGCGAAGGGGCTTGTCAAACAGCGGTTCGAGCAGCTCAGCCAGGAGTGGCAACTCGATGGCGCGTTCGTAGCCGAAGCCTTTGATGCGATACAGAAAGCGCAGACGCTTGGCATGGGCGTCGATGGCGCGAGCGAGGTGTTCATTGATCCGGCGTATCATGCGTTTCCTTCGTACTGGTCCCCGGAGCAAATCTCGGAAAGCACGGATTGACGGCGCAATGTTTCCAGCACGCCGAAGTTTGTCAGCTCATAATGGATCGGGGTGATGGCCGCATAGCCGTTCTTCACCACGTGATCGTCGCCGTCCGGCAGTTCGCGCACCGTCACGAACTCTCCCATCAGCCAGTAGTAGGGTCGACCCTGCGGATCGACGCGCACGTCATACCCATCGTTCCATTCATTGTGTCCCTGACGTGTCAGGCGGATGCCCTTGAATTCATCGCGAGACACGGCCGGTACGTTGACGTTCAGGAGCGTCCCCGGCGGAAGTTCAAGTTGAAGCAAGCGCGATGCCACCTCGTAGGCCACATCGGCTGCCAGTGACATGTCGGCCGAGTGATCGAATGTGGCCAGCGACACAGCCATTGACGGGATGCCCATGAGTGTGCCTTCGGTGGCGGCACTCACCGTACCGGAGTAGATCGCGTTGACGCTTGTGTTCGAGCCGTGGTTGATACCGCTCACCACCATGTCGGGCCGACGATCCAGAAGCGTGCTCACGCCGAGCTTCACACAGTCGGCCGGCGTTCCGTTGATCGCCCATCCAAACACTTCACCATCTCTGTGAAACGGTGTGGCGCGCAGCGGGCTGGCAACCGTCAGGGCGTGCCCCACGGCGCTCTGCTGCCGGTCCGGGGCGATTACCACCACGTCTCCGATGCGACGCATGGCGCTTACCAGCGCACTGATTCCCGCCGAGTCGATTCCGTCATCGTTCGTTACAAGGATGTACACCCGCCAAGCCCCCTTATCGAGTAAGATCGAGATACAGAACAAAGGCCATCAGCATCAGCAGCAGAGCCATGCCAACCTGTTGGACGCGGATCTTGAAGGCCGTTGGCAGTTCGCGTCGAATGATGGCCTCGATACCAACGAACACCAAGTGTCCGCCATCGAGTCCGGGCAGTGGCAGAAGATTCATCACGCCCAGAGAGATCGAGATCAGAGCCATGAAGCGCAGGAACGACTCAATGCCCATGTCCGAACTGCGCGAAGCAAGCTGAGCAATGCGGATCGGGCCGCCAAAGCTCTCCTTGACGCTAACGGTTCCCTGCACGACATGCGCAACCGAGGCACCGATCATCGAGATGGTCTGCCCCGTCTGGTTGACCGCCGATGACAGGGCCTCGGTGATCGTGAACGTTTCGGCCTGCTTGGGTCCGGTGTACTCGGTCTCCAGCTGCACTCCGATGGTCGAGTCCTTGGACACGTTCACGGTGATGGGGCGCGGCGTGCCGTCACGGTCGACGTGGATGACCATCGACTTCGAGGCATGACTGCGGATGTACTGCTGGAACTGCACGATCGAGCGGATGGGCATCGTATCGACCGCCAGCGGAATGTCTCCCGACCTCAGGCCGGCCTTCTCGGCTGGACGCCCCTTGACCACCTCGCCGATGCGCACGATCATGTTGTCGGGATACACACCAAGGCCTGCCTCGGCCGTGAGCGCGCGGACCAGCTCCTGACCCTTGACGCGCACCATCATGCGGCCTGCGTCGCGCTGCAGCAAAACGGTCCTGTCGGACGTATTCGACGCCACTGCCAGGGCCTCGGCCATATCGCCCCATGTTGCCACGGATTTCCCGTCGATCGAAAGGATGCGATCTCCGGCCGTGATTCCGCTCTTGGCAAGGGGCGAGGCAGGATCGATCCATCCGATGCGGGTGGTGGCCATTTCTTCGTGACCAAACGAGAGCGTCAGACCTGCGAACACGACAATGGCCAGCAGGAAGTTCATCAGAACACCGGCGCTCAGAACAAGCGTCTTGGCCAAAGCCCCTTTCGAGCGGAACTCATACGGCTCGGGCTTCTTGTCCGTGAACTCGGTATCAAACGACTCGTCGATCATGCCGATGATCTTCACGTAGCCCCCTATCGGGAAGGCGCAGAGTCGATAGTCGGTATGATCGCCAAGTTCCAGGTCCTCCGGGAGTTTGCCGAAGGTAAAGCCTTGCAGCTTGTTCCAGCCCAGCACACGCGGGCCCATGCCGAGGGCGAACACGTCGGCACGCATACCCGTCCAGATCGCGGCAAGGAAATGTCCCAGCTCGTGAACGAATACCAGCACGCCGATGACGATGAGAAACGAGATGAGCGGTTGAAGAAAGTCCATGACGGTTCTTTAGACTACCTGTGTGAGGAACTCGGTTGCGATGCGACGCGCCTCGGCGTCGATCGCGATGACGTCGGCCAATGACGGATGAGCCACATGTTCCATGTGGTCGAGTGTGCGGCGGATCACCACCGGTACGTCCGTGAAGGCCAAACCTTCGTTGAGGAACGCGGCCACAGCCACCTCGTTGGCGGCATTGACGACCGTGCCCGAAGAGCCCCCTGAAGCGAGCACTTCGTAGGCAATGGCAAGACACGGGAACCGGTCCAGATCGGGCCGCTCAAAGGTCAGCGACCCCATCGAGGCCAGGTCCATCCGAGGAATGTCAAGGGGCCAGCGCCGTGGATATGACAGAGCATATTGGATCGGTACGAGCATCGTGGGAACGCCCATCTGTGCCTTGACCGAGCCGTCGATGAATTGAACCATCGAATGGATGATCGACTGCGGATGAACCAGCACGTCGATGCGATCTCCCTGCAGGTCGAAGAGCCATCGTGCCTCGATGACCTCGAACCCCTTGTTCATGAGCGTTGCCGAATCGATGGTGATCTTGGCACCCATCGACCAGTTCGGGTGCTTCAGGGCCTGTTGTGGGGTGACGCTGCGGAGCGCTTCTGCAGGCAGAGTGCGGAACGGGCCTCCGGAGGCCGTGATGACAAGCTTCTCAACATCGGCACGGTGCTCTCCGATCAGACACTGAGCGATGGCGCTATGCTCGGAGTCGACCGCCAGAAGTGTTGCACCGTGACGCTCCACGGCGGGCATGAGCACGCTTCCGGCGCTGACGAGTGATTCTTTGTTGGCAAGGCCGATGACGTGGCCGGCTTCGATCGCGGCCATTGTTGGCACCACGCCGCTGAAGCCCACCATGGCCGACAGGACAACGTCGTTGTCACTGTCCGCGGCAGCCTGGCAGATGCCTTCCTCTCCGCACAGGACGGGTCCGGTGAACTCCGGCACATTACGCCGAAACTCAGCACATGCCTGCTCGTCGCGGATGGCCACACCATACGGACGGTATCGGCGCACCTGCTCGGCCATGTCCATCCAGCGCGTGTTGCAGGTGATCCAGCGCAGGTTAGCCCCCTTGCCCATGCGCCCGATGATGTCGAGCGCCTGTGTGCCGATCGAACCTGTCGAGCCGAGCACTGTGATCGATGAAGGGGCTTTCTCGGACGTGCTCACAGGAACCTGCTGGTGATTTCGTTCGACGACGTACCGGAGAAGCATCGGAAGTCTCCGGCCTCAATGGAGTCGTCCTCGCGCAGGTGAACGCGCAGGAAGTACGAACGCAGCCAGCGGTTCAGTGTAGTGGATCTGTTACGCTGAATGTAATGGATGATGTATGGATGCGAGGCCACGGTAACGCCCACAGACCAGGTGCCGGCGCGGAAGCGCCGCAACCATCTGTCGATATCGGCCACCACGCTCTCGGGAGAGATAACACGTCCGGTGCCCAGACAGAACGGGCATTCCTGACTCGTGCGCTCGGCCATGCTTTGGCGGATGCGCTGACGCGTCATCTGCAGGATGCCAAGTGGAGAGATCGGATGGACAACTGTCTTGGCGCGATCACGCAGCAGTTCGCGGCGCATATCATTGACCAAGCGACGTCGATTTTCTTCCTGATGCATGTCGATGAAATCGATCATGATCATGCCGCCGATGTCGCGCAGCCGCAGCTGTCTGGCCACTTCTTTTGCTGCTTCGAAGTTTGTCTTAACGGCGATCCCCTCCTGCGTGCGCTCGTTGGAGGCGCGCCCGGAGTTGACGTCGATCACCACCATTGCTTCGGTGTGATCGATGATCAGCGAGCCCCCGCTTGGCAGTGGCACGCGGCGCGAATGCGACAGTAGCACGTCACGTTCGATCCCGTACGTATCCAGCATGGGGCGCGTATCGCCGTAGAACTCGATGCGGTCAAGCAGGTGTGGAGCCGAGCGTTGGACGTATGCTTTTACGTCGCGGAATACCTTGCGGTCATCGATCACCACCTGCGATACATCCTCCTTGAGAACATCGCGGATGACGCTGTGGGCGATGCTTGCTTCTCGATGCAACAGCATTGGTCCTGAAGCAGTGCGCACATCCTTTTCCATCTCGCGCCAGTCATCAAGCAGCGACTGAAAGTCGCGCCGCACATCATCATCAGTCAGCCCCTCGGCAGCTGTGCGGATGATGCATCCCATGCCGGGTTCAAGCAGAGACTTGGCGATCTGCCGCAGGCGCTTACGCTCCTTTTGCGAGGTGATGCGCCGCGAAATACCCATGGTCTCTTCAAAAGGCAGCAGCACTACATTGCGACCGGTCAGTCCCACCTTTGTGGTGATGCGCACACCTTTCTGATGATAGGCTTCGCGCGTTACCTGCACCACAACCATCTGCTTGGCCTGCAGGCTGATCGTCACCTCGCCGCTGCGCTTGGTACTGAACGTTGGCAGGCGCCGCTTTGAGTCGACCTTTGAGGTTCTCAGTGCCACGTCGGCCGAGACGACTGATTCCGTCAGAGGGCGATCATCATCGCCATCATCGGTGGCATCTTCCTCCATCGTTGAGTCCACATCGCTGAAGTGCAGGAACGCATCCTGTTCAAGTCCGATGTCGACAAAGGCCGCATTCATTCCCTGGGCCACTTTCATGACCCGGCCCAGGTAGATGTTGCCGACCTGGTTCTCACTGTCAGGCGTCTCGGTGAAAAGCTCCGTGAGCTTCCCGTCTTCGGTTATCGCTATCCGAAGGTGTCCTGAGGTGGCATTGATGAGTATTCGACGTACCATTGAACTAAAAAAAGTGGCCAAGTTGACCGTGGCGCCTTGTACACATGCTGACCGTTGCTTCCTTCCGGACCTGGCGGGATTGGGCCTGGTACAACCGCACGGGACTTGGCCGTGTTTCATTCATGGTTGTGATGGGGCGCAAATATACATCACGGAGTGCGGAATTCAGGCACGAGTCCTTGCCAACACTCCCAATAATCGCTTTGCAGTTCTGCGCACGACATGGCAAATGCCGTTGGACGGCACACAAAACGCGTTTCGAACATGAAGGCCATGGTCCCATCGATCTTCGTGGGCTTGAGCTCAACGGTCGACATCTTCTTGTACGTATCGGCATCCGGACCGTGTCCGCTCATGCAGTTGTGCAGAGACGAACCTCCGGGAACGAATCCGCCCCCTTCCTTGGCATCATATACACCGTCGATCAGCCCCATGTATTCGTTCATGAAGTTGCGGTGGAACCATGGTGGGCGGAAGGTGTCCTCGGAGACCATCCAGCGTGGAGGGAAGCACACGAAGTCGATGTTGGCCACGCCCGGTGTATCCGAGGCGCTTGTAAGCACGGTGTAGATCGACGGATCGGGATGATCGAACGTTACGGTGTTGATGCACTGATACTTGCGCAGGTCGTATTTGTAGGGGGCATAGTTGCCATGCCATGCCACAACGTTCAGAGGTGAATGGTCATACGTGCCGCGCCAGAGGTTGCCTTGGAACTTGGCGATCACGGCAAACTCTCCCGTGCGTTCTTCGTACCACGCCTCGGGCGTCAGGAAGTCGCGCGGATATGCCAAACCATTCGCGCCGATCGGCCCGAGGTCGGGCAGTTTCAGCCGCGATCCGTAGTTCTCGAGGATGTAGCCGCGAACGCCCCCTGAAACTTCGACGCGGAACTTGATTCCGCGGGGGATGACGCAGATCTCGTACGGCTCGACATCAACGATGCCCATTTCTGTCAGGAAACGAAGACTTCCCTCTTGCGGCACGATGAGCATCTCGCCGTCAGCATTGTAGAAGAACGTGTCGACCATCGACGCGTTGGCAGCATAGACATGGATCGCCGAACCGCTGTGCGTGGTCAGGTCTCCGCTTCCGGCCATCGTGGCAATGCCCTCGACGAACGTCGTCGGCTTGGTCGGAATTGGCAGGGGGCTCCACCGAAGCTGATTCGGCGTCGTCTCCACCTCGCCAAACGGCGTCGACCGGATCAGCCCGTTGTCGATCCGCTCATACGGACGATGCACAACCGACGGGCGAATGCGGTACATCCACGAGCGGCGGTTCTCCTGACGCGGCGCCGTGAACGCCGTCCCGTTGATCTGCTCGGCATACAAGCCAAAAGCCGGCTTCTGCGGAGAGTTCCGCCCAACCGGCAAGGCCCCCTTGACGGCCTCAGTGGCAAACTCGTTGCCAAATCCACTCATGTATCCCATCGAACTACCCACTTGTTGTGATGAGCACTTGGCGGCACCAACGGCGCCGCACGGCGCGCCCAGCAGGATTCGAACCTGCGGCCCGCAGCTTAGAAGGCTGCTGCTCTATCCAACTGAGCTATGGGCGCATAGGGGGCCAAATTACGGCAGGTTTTGGGTTTTAGGTTTTAGGTTTTGGGTGTTGGGTGTTGGGTGCTAGGTGCTGGGTGACTATGTGTCAATGTCACGAACAATGATCGAATCTGCTCTGCCGGGTAAACCCACATTGGAGACCCCCAACATGATCACAACATTCCGCGACCTTTTTGTCTGGCAGAGATCAATGGAATTGATTCGCGCCATTTATCCAGTAGCCGATGCCTTGCCACCATCCGAACGATACGGTTTGACACCTCAACTTCGAAGAGCCGCCACGTCCGTTGCGCTCAATATTGCCGAGGGCAAACAACGTACCACACGGAAAGAGTACTGTAGGTTCATCGACATTGCGCTAGGATCGCTCAGCGAGGTAGAAGCCATCCTGCTGATTGTAAATGAGCTCTACGCCGACACCATTCTTGTCGCACAATCTACATTTGACGATATAGTTGTCCTGCGAAAGATGCTCTTTAGTCTCAGGAAGAAACTCAGAGCACCTCAAGAATCCACGTAGCCTCGAATTCAAATCGTGCTAACCACCCACACCCAGCACCCAAAACCCAAAACCTAAAACCTAAAACCTACTCCGGAACTATCTCAAACTCATTCAGGGCCTCGTCGATCTGCAGGCGCACGGGGCCGTAGGGGGTGGGGATCGTGCTGGGATCTTCCGGTTCGGTACCGGAAAGTTGCGCCGACTCGCGTCGGATGTCTGACAACCAGGCATAGAGGTGGGGGGAAACGGCAACCTCGGATGGAGCATGCCCGCTGGCTGAGACGAAGCGTTCGATCGACGCCATCAGCTCTTCGAATGCATCAAACCATTCCATCATTGTCTCCCGGTGCTTGTATGTCTGTTCCTGCCGTCATTTTTCTGAACCAATCGGTATGCCAAAAAAACCGCTAGCTAGCAATTGGTTTCAGGCTGTCAGTTGGGCTGTTTTGCGTAAGTTTGCGGTCTTTCCCGGGCCCTGGGTTTGTCACACTATCATGATGATTCCGTTGAGAAGATGGAGGGCCGCATCTCTTCGACGGGCAATGTAGGAAAATCGTATGTCTGAATCTATCGAGCAAACACCGGAAGCTCCGCAGGAAGTTGCAACGGCCGACGTTTCCATGGAAACGGTTTCTGCGGCGTCGGCGCCAGCCCCTTCCCGCAAGCACTCTGCAGTGGCTGACATCGTGAACGGCGAGATCGCCGAACCCATGATGGGCGACGATGAGTTCCGGAGTCTTTTTGAGTCAAAGGTCTCTACGCTGAAGGCCGACGACATGGTGCACGGCACTGTGATCTCGGTGACCAAGGACGAGATCCTGGTCGACATCGGCTTTAAGTCACTTGGCGTTGTGCCACGTGCCGAATTCGTTGGCGCAGAACTTCTGACGGCCGGCGAAACGGTTGACGTCTTTGTTGAGAAGATCGAAGACGGTGAAGGCCGCCTGATGCTGAGCCGCCGCCGCGCCGACTTCATGAAGACGTGGGAAGAGATCCTCAAACTCGCCGAAACACAAACCGTCACGCAGGTTCGCATCCTCCGCCGCATCAAGGGCGGTATGGTGGTAGACCTGCTTGGCATCGAAGCGTTCCTTCCCGGTTCGCAGATCGATGTGCGCCCCGTGCGTGACTTCGATGCATGGGTCGGTCGCACGATCGACGTGCGCGTTGTGAAGGTCAACCACCCGAGCGAGAATGTTGTTGTCTCTCACAAGGTCCTGCTCGAAGAGCAACTGGCAGAGCAGCGCGGCAAGATCCTCGAACTCCTCGAAAAGGGGCTTGTTCTGGAAGGAACCGTCAAGGCCATCTCCGACTTCGGCGTGTTCGTCGATCTCGGCGGTGTGGACGGACTTGTGCACATCACGGACCTGTCATGGGGCCGCGTTTCGCACCCAAGCGAGATCGTCCAGCTGGATCAGTCGGTCAAGGTCGTTGTCCTGGACTTCGACGAGAACCGCAAGCGCATTTCGCTCGGCATGAAGCAACTCACGCCGCATCCATGGGATCAAATCGGCGAGCGCTACGAGCCAGGCTCACGCGTACGCGGCAAGGTTGTGTCGCTGACCGATTACGGTGCCTTCATCGAGATCGAAAAGGGCGTCGAAGGTCTGATCCACATCAGCGAAATGTCGTGGACGCAGCACGTCAAGCACCCATCACAAGTAGTGTCGCTCGGCCAAGTCGTCGAAGCTGCCGTGTTGAACATCGACAAGTCCGACCGCAAGCTTGCCCTCGGCATGAAGCAGCTTGAGCCGGATCCATGGAACGACCTGATGGCCAAGTACCCAATGGGCTCCATCCACAAGGGTATCGTTCGCAACCTGACGAACTTCGGCGTGTTCATCGAACTCGAGCCGGGCGTTGATGGATTGGTTCACATCTCCGACTTGTCGTGGACGAAGAAGATCCGTCATCCGGGCGAATTCGTCAAGAAGGGCGACGAGCTGCAGGTTGTCGTGCTTGCCATCGACAACGAGCATCGCCGCATTTCACTCGGACACAAGCAGATCTCCGAGAACCCATGGGACATCTTTGAGTCGGAGTTCGCCATCGGCATGCAGACCGAAGGCAAGATCGTCCGCCTCATCGACAAGGGTGTGATCGTCGAAATGCCACAAGGCGTCGACGGATTCGTGCCGGTCTCCCAGCTGTCGTTCGCACCGGTACGCACGATCTCTGACTTCTTCAACGTCGATGATGTCCTTCCTCTGAAGGTCGTCGAGTTCGACAAGGAGCAGAAGAAGATCGTTCTGTCGGCCGTCGAGTACCTGCGCGGTGCCTCGGCAGAAGAGATCGCCACGTACAACACGAACCACGCTGTTCCGAATGCAGACAAGTACAATGCAGACGGGTCGGCATCGGCTTCGACAACGATCGAAGACCTCGAAAGCAGCGAGCCGGTTTCAGAGTGAATGCTCTGATTTAGTGTGGTAAAAATGTAATCACGAAAAGGCCCGCCATACGGCGGGCCTTTTTTATGTTGCGCCCCGATGAACGTGCAGCACATACTCGATGACTTATTCGCGATGACGTTTCACGCAGGCATCAAGCCGGGTCTTGAACGTATCACGGAATTGTGCAGCGGCCTGGGCGATCCGCATCTGCGGCTCAATACGATCCATGTGGCAGGTACCAACGGCAAGGGCTCCACGTGTTCGATCCTTGCATCGATCCTGACTGAAGCAGGCTACAACGTTGGCCTGTACACGTCGCCCCATGTTCGCAAGTTCAACGAGCGCATTCGCATCAATGGTGTTGCGATCTCTGATCAAGACGTTGCCCGCCTTGCCGTGCCCCTTATGGAGCAGGCCAAGACCATGGGCGGTACGTTCTTCGAGGTGACCACGGCCATGGCCTTTGAGTACTTCGCCGAACGACGCGTCGACGTTGCCGTGATCGAAACGGGGCTGGGCGGACGCTTGGATGCTACCAACATCTGTCAGCCGATCGTGAGCATCATCACAGCCATCGACTACGATCACATGGAGTATCTGGGCACAACGATCACTCAGATCGCCGGCGAGAAGGCAGGCATCATCAAGCAGGGTGTGCCCGCAGTTATCGGCCCGAACAGCGCCGAAGCGTGCGACGTCTTTGAACGACGCGCCGAAGCAACATCATCAGAACTCATCTTCAGCGAAGATGTTGTTTCTGTGGATGTTGATGCGTTCTATGCCGACCTGACCATGAGCGTATCGGTGATCCGCGCAGACACACGACAGTACTACGTCAGCGAACTGACGGGACAGCACCAGGCCGCCAACATTGGTACGGCCATCGCCGCCCTCGGCGTGCTTGAGCGCTTCTTCGCCATTGACGACGAGGACATTCGCAGAGGGCTGCGCTCGATCCGTCGCAACAGCGGCATCCTGGCGCGCACGCAGATCGTGCCGGGCGAGCCCACGACGATCATTGACGTGTCGCACAACGCCGCCGGACTTCATGCACTGGTGCGTACGCTCATGGACTCGCGCATTGCGGGCCCCCTTCATGTTGTCTTCGGGGCAATGGCCGACAAAGACGTCGAAGCAATGCTCACCGAGCTCCTGCCGCTGAATGCCACACTTCATCTGTGTGCACCGCACATCGCCCGCAGCATGCCTCTGTATGATCTCGTTGCCGTTGCAAAACACGTCGGCCACGAACACATCATTGAGTATGCATCCGTGGCCGAAGCTGTGCAGGGGGCTCGTGCCGCCGGCACGACCGTTATCTGCGGAAGTTTTCATGTGGCCGACGAGGCGGCCGACGCGCTGAATGTGATCGGCTAAGCCTTCGGGCCGACCTTAAAAGATCATCGCCAGAGCAAACAGAACGGCAAAAAGAACCTGAAGCTGAATGGTAGCAACATTACCCTTGACGAGCGTGCGCTTGTCGATGTTCTGACGCATGTAGTTGGTGATCCATCCGCCCCAGATCGCACCAATTGCTGCCACACCGTACAGGAGCGGCTTGTTGTGCGCACCGGCCAGATACACCGTTACGCCGATCGCACCAAGAAGGAAGATCGCGTAGAACACCGGCGCCATGGCATACCCGAATGTCACGACGAGATGGTTCTTGCCCGTTGAAGCATCGCCTTCGGTATCCGGGACCTGATTGATGAGCAGAATATTGGTCGTCAGCAGACCCGTTGGAATACCGAAGAGAAACGCTTCCCAGTTATACTGACCCGTCAGCACGTAGTACACGCCCATGGTGATGAGTGGACCAAAGGCCATGCCGATGGTGATCTCACCGAGACCGTGCCGCGCAACAAGACGAAGCGGTGGTGCAGTGTAGAAGTAACCGAGGGCAAGACCAGACAGACCAATGGCCAGCACGCCCGTGCCCACCGCCGAGGTCAGATACAGTCCGATGCCAAGCGCAATCACGGCCAGCACGGAGGCAACCTTCAGCGTGCCCTTCAGATCGATCAGCCCGAGCTCAATGGCACGTGAGCCCCCTGAGTACTGAACGAAGTACTTGGTGTTGGCCTGGTCGGTGCCGCTCTTGACGTCGAAGTAGTCGTTGTAAACGTTGCTTGCCAGGTGCAGCAATGCAACACCCAGCATCGTCAGACCTGCCAGGAACCAGTTGATGGGCTCGGCCGGGTTGTCAATGCCACGGTAGTAGGCAAGACCAATGAAGCACGGTGTGAGTGCGGCTGACAGGAAGGGGGCGCGCGTGATCACGAGCCACGTAATGAACTTGGTGCTCGACTTGATGGGGATGCTCACCGGAGCATCCAGCTCTTCGGTCACCCCGCAGAATCCCACCTGCTGTCCACCCTTGTACGTTGGCGTGATCCGGATGCGTGCGCCGAACTTCTCGCCGCTTTTGCGCATGAAGTTCGTCTCCCCCACCCACTCGCCTTCTTTGACGGCGGTGGCAAGCCATCCCGGAAGATTCTGAAGTACGACCTCGCCCGGTGAGAACGCACTCACCCGCAGCTTGCCGATCGTTTCGTCCTGAGAATACCCAAACATCGCCTGCGCTCCGGGACTAAAGGTCTCGATGACCCCTTCCATGTCGCACGTGATGACCGACTTGTCCAACGTCGTTGCCATGTCTGCTCCGTATGAAGAAAATGCTGCCTTTGGATGGGGCGAAAATACAACGACCGACCCGCCGGTCGGAAACAGAACCGTAGCTTTGCGCCGAAAGTTTCCCTAAAAGTATTATCGGACAACGGGGCTGATTCATGACCGCACTTCTGTCGGTATCGGACAAGACCGGGATCGTTGAGCTTGCAGGCCAACTGCACGCACTTGGCATTCGCATCATCTCTACCGGCGGCACGGCAAAGGCACTGAAAGATGCCGGCATCCCCGTCACCAGCGTCTCAGACGTCACAGGTTTCCCGGAGATCATGGACGGGCGCGTCAAGACTCTTCACCCGAAAATCCATGGCGGCATCCTTGGTCGCATGGACCACCCATCAGACCTCGAGCAGATGCGTGAGCATGGCATCGAGCACATCGACATTGTGGTGGTGAACCTGTATCCGTTTGAGCAGACCGTTGCGAACCCGGCTTCGACCGATGCGGACATCATCGAGAACATCGACATTGGCGGTCCGGCCATGGTGCGCGCCTCGGCAAAGAATCATGAGCACGTCACCATCATCGTCAACCCGAAACACTACGCCTCGGTCGTCGATCAGCTGCGCTCAGGGGGCGTCACCCCGGCCATGCGACGTCAGCTTGCCATGGAGGCGTTTTCGCACACGGCGCAGTACGATGCTCGTATCAGCCAATACCTGTCCGGCACGGTCGGCCAGGGCTTTCTCGATGAGGGGGCTCTGCCGTTGCGCATTGATCAGCCCCTTCGCTATGGCGAAAACCCGCATCAGGCAGCCGTGCTTTACGGTACGTTCACCTCGCTCTTTGAACAGCTGCACGGCAAGGAACTGTCGTACAACAACATCCTCGACATCGATGCTGCCATGGGGCTATGCGTGGAATTCGACGAGCCCACGGTCGTGATCGTCAAGCACAACAACCCGTGCGGCGTCGGCTCCGATGCCTCGATCGTTGAGGCATATCGTAAGGCCTTTGCGACCGATACCGTGAGCCCCTTCGGAGGGATCATCGCGGTGAATCGACCGATCGATCTTTCATTTGCTGAAGAAGTGCACAGTCTTTTTGCCGAGGTTCTCATCGCGCCATCGTTCTCGGATGACGCGCTGGCCTTGCTTCAAAAGAAGAAGGACCGTCGCCTCATGCGCGTCGACCTAGCGGCCTTCGCAGATGCGGCGCGCACAAGCGTCCGCAGCGTTGCCAACGGACTTCTCGTTCAGCAGGCCGACGCGATCTTGTACAACGATGAAGCCCTTCGTGTGGTCACCTCTCGCACGCCTAGCGACGATGAACGCAGCGCCATGCTCTACGCCTGGAAGATCGCCAAGCACGTCAAGAGCAATGCTATCGTATACGCATCTCACGACAGGTCGCTTGCCATCGGTGCCGGCCAAATGTCGCGCGTGGACTCTGCCCGCATCGCCGTGCGCAAAGCCCAGGACGCCGGCATCAACCTCTCCGGCTGCGCCGTAGCCTCGGATGCCTTCTTCCCCTTCGCCGACGGCCTGCTACAAGCCGCCGAAGCCGGCGCCGCCTGCGTCATCCAACCCGGCGGCTCCATCCGCGATGAAGAAGTCATCGCCGCCGCCAATGACAAGGGGCTGGCCATGATGTTCACCGGCACGAGGCATTTTAGGCATTAAGACGAGTGACAAGTGACGAGTGACAAGTGACAAGTGACGAGTGACGAGTGACACGCACACCTGCCCAGGGC
>VERF01000059.1 GCA_018882895.1 Candidatus Kapaibacterium sp. | reverse complement strand
CTCGTACCCGTGTTGATGTTCGTGTTGGCGTTGTTCGAGGTGTTCAGGTTCAGTCCGCCCGAGCCGCCCATGAGCGTCGTTGCACTCGTGCCGTTCGTGCTTCCGAGCAGCACCGTCTTGTTGGCCGCACCGGTTCCGATGCTGATCGTCTGAGCGCCACCACCGCCGATGGTGATGGCACCGGAGCTTGTTCCATCCCCGATGTTGGTCAGTCCTGCACCAGTGGAGTTGATGTTCAGTGAACTGCCACCATTGAGCGTTGTGATGCTCGAACCGTTTGTGCTGCCAAGGCTCACCGTCTTGATGCCGCCGTTACTCGTTCCGATATCGATCGTCTGATTGGCTGTTCCGCCGATCGTAACAACACCGGCGCTCGTGCCTGTGTTGATGTTCGTGGCGTTGTTCGATCCGTCGTTGAGGTTGATCGTGCCGCCCGTGATCGTTGCTCCGCCGTCGCCTGTGAGCAGCCCCGTGAAGCGTCCCGTGCCGCTGACCTCCAGCGTGTTCGTGCCGGTAGTTGTGCCTATCAGCACCAGTCCGCCGCTTGTGACGCGCATGCGCTCGATGTTGTTGGTGCGCGTGACGAAGTCCACACCATCGCGCGTGCCGATGAAATTCGTCAGCGAGCTTGTGCCGGTGTTGCCTACCAAAGCCCAGCCCTGACCTGCAAAGAGGTTCGCCTGGGTGATGCGCGTGACCTGGTCGCCGCTGCCAATCAAGAGCACGTCGTTGGTAGAAGTTGATGGGCTGACAAGGTTCGTGATGACCAGCTGACCCGATGCACCATTCGTATTGATCGTTGTCGTACCCGTACCGGTGGCATTGCCGATCGTTGTATTGGCATTGCCCGAAGTGTTGATGTTCGTGGCGCCCGTGATGGAGCCGCCGGAACTGCCCGTGATGAGCCCCGTGACACTCAGAGAGCCGCCGATGGAGGCATTGTTCGTGATACTAACAAATCCGTCACTGGCAATGCGCAGACGCTCGGAGCCATTTGTATTGAAGTTTATCGTGCTTGCGTCGGTAGTCTGCACAACAAGGTTACCCGTTGTTGTCAGAAGGGGCGTTGTAACCGACGTGGTGGCCGAGAGCGTTTCGGTGAGAATGTCTGTGGTCTGGAGTTGCCCTGCCGAGGTGACGATGATGCGCACGAGACCGTTGGTGACCAGGCGCAGGTCCTTCGACGTGCTGGTGGTCTTCGTTCCGAAGAAGCCCCCTGTGGCCGTTTGTCCAAGGCCGCCACCGCTGGCTGGAATGTCGTTGCCTGTGACCATCCAGCCGGTCTCAGCCGTGAGTGGAGTGATCCACACAAGCGAGCCGCTTGTTCCGTTGAGCAGGCCAAGTACCTGACCCTGCGTGCCGCGGGCACTCGGGAGAACCAGGTCATAGCCACCACCCGTCACGCCGATCGATGCGAAGATGGAAACACCCTGATTACGCGTCAGAGGGTCATCCTTCACCGATGGAGCAACGATCATGAGACCACGCATGCGCGTTGGTGACAGCCCACTTTGAGTTTGGGCATAGGACACCGCGGCCGACAAAATGGTCAGCAGACAAAGGAGTGATATGGTCAGAAAACGCTTCAAGGAGTTATGATCATGGGTCGTTTATCGAGCGGCGAAGCTCATACCACTGGTCGAGAATGAAGATGAGCTCCATCGTATCACCATCTTCGAGATTGGCATCACCGGAGATCGTAAGGTTGGAGTCTGCTGACAGAAGTCGTATCCCATAGGTCGATGCACCCGGCAAGCTGCCACCACCGGAGTTACCTCCGCGCACGACGAGCGTGAGTCGCTGACCACTGGTGAGTCCGTTGGATAGCCGCACACGCCGTTGCGTAGGGATATTGTCACTCAGGATGTACAGCATTGAGCGATTACCAACGGCAATCGTTGTGTCTGTTCTTTCGGTTACGATGAGATCTCTGGTCAGGTCCAGCACCGTCGCAAAGCCACCTTCTACCTGCAGTCTGACCCTTGTTGTGTCATTGGGCAACAGTGGAGCAGTTCCAATGCGAACATTCCCCGTTGCGCCATCGACCCGCATTACCTCAGCATTGTTCACCCGGAATTCCAGTCGCTTCGGAGTGGTGGTGCCGATGAAATTCAGGCCCTCGGTTATTTCATTCCCAAGCAAAGCCCAGGCATAGCCGGCAATCAGGTTGGCACCGGTGATCTTGGTGACGCGATTACTCGCGTTGAGCATCAGAACCTCGTCAGCTGCCGTGCCTGATGATATGCCACGAAGCGTCAAGCCCCCTGTCGCACCGGTTAGGATCGTCAGAGCCGACGTTGCCTCGGTGGTACCGATCGTCGTGGTGGCCGACCCCGTGGCATTGATGAGCGTCGGACCAGTGAGCGTAAGTCCGTTACCGCCTGTGATGAGGCCGGTGACGCCGAGCGTACCGCCAATGCTGCTGTTGCCCGTTGCACTGAAGGTACCGGTCACATCGAGTGTGTTTGAGCCGATCGATGATCCGATGAGGACAAGCCCGTCACTCGTGATACGAACGACCTCATTATTGTTCGTCCGTATGGCAAGGGGCTGGGCATCGGTCGTACCAAGGAAATTCGTCAGCGAGGATGTGCCGCTATTCCCCACAAGAGTCCACATGGCATTGTTCGGACTTGTCCAATACAGACGTCCACCACCATCCGAGGTCAGAAGATCCTGGCTAACGCCCGTTGTCTTCGGCAGCGTCAGCGTGTACGCATCCGTACCCGATGAGGCGACGATCGACACAGTTGTTCCGGTCGCTTCCTGGAACTTCATGTCACGCGTCATGATCGGCAACTGAGCATAGCCCACGCTCGCCCCTGCCATGAGAATGACGAGGACGACAAGGACAGCCCTGATGCCGCTGCGATATGGTCGTTGTTGTGAGATGGCAATGTCTTTTCGGCTCTTACCCCTCGGGGCACACCGAGGGCACGAGCAATGGCGGCACAGAAAGTGCCATTCCATTATCCCATGCCCTCGGCGCCCGAGGAATAAGGGTCGATGATCAGAGAGGGATTAGTCTCTCTTGCGCATCACCATGTAGCTGAAGCTACCGGTGTAAGCTGCCGAGAAGGTCACAGTGAACGAGCCTGAAGCTCCTGTGGTCCGTGCTGTAACCGTCGGGACAACAGCGCTGCTCGAACCTTCCATCGTGATGATGATGGCATCATCAGCTGCAAGGTTGGTAACGCTGGTAACATTCGACGTGAGTGCGGCGTTAAGGCCCGAGACAAAGCCGACCTTACGGATACCAATAGCGTCGTTAAGGTCCTTCCATGATGGCGTCTTGCCAGTACCATTCGACAGAAGAACGTCACCTGCATCGCCTGGATCGGATTCCATCTGAATCTCACCCGAGAAACGCGTGTTCGAGTTTCCTGCTGAGGTACCGATAACTGTCAAGTTGCCCGAACCAGTCGTGTTGATCGAAACATTCCCGCTACCAGCAACAATGGTCGTCGAGCTAGTAGTGTTTGTGCTACCGACCGCAACAGTCTTTGCTGCCGCACCGGTACCAATGCTGATAGCACCCGTAGTTGAACCAGTACCGATGTTCGTGGTCGAACCGCCAGCATTATTGTTCAGGTCAAGTGTTCCGCTGGCACCACCGAGGATCGTCGTGGAGCTGGTGGTGTTGTTGCTACCAAGGGCAACCGTCTTGGCGGCAGCACCTGTGCCGATCGTGATCGCTTGGGCAGCATCACCACCGACGTTCACAGCACCCGTGGTGGACCCTGTACCAATGTTTGTTACAGCCGCAGCGTTATTAGCATTGATGCTCACCGATCCGGTTGCGTTACCACCGAGGATTGTAGTAGCGCTCGAGGTGTTGTTACTACCGAGATTCACGGTCTTAGCAGCAGCACCATTACCGATCGAGATCGTTTGGATACCATCGCCACCAACTGTCACAGCTCCCGTCGTCGAGCCTGTACCGATGTTCGTGGTTGAACCGCCTGCATTGTTGTTCAGGTCAAGTGTTCCGCCGGCACCACCGAGGATCGTTGTCGCGCTCGTCGTGGTGTTGCTACCGAGGGCAACTGTCTTGATACCGGCACCGTTGCCAATGCTGATTGCCTGAGTTCCAGTTCCACCAATTGTCACAGAACCAGTTGTCGTACCGGTACCGATATTGGTGACACCAGCTCCGCCGTCATTATTGATCGTGGCAGTCAGAGCGAGCACATCAACACTTGTTGCTGCGGTATTACCAATCGTTGTAACACCGGTGTTTGTACCGCCATTGATGTTCGTGGTACCAGAAATCGTTGTCGTGTGACCAGTAGCGCGACCAATTGTTGTATTGGCTCCAGCGTTGGCTGTGTTGATCGAAATGTCACCATTAGCTGCGAAGGTTACACGAGCCAAGTTGTCGGTGACGATGTCGAACGGTTGCGTGTTCCTGGAACCGAGTCTCTTTGTTGCATCGGCAAGCGTATTACCGTTCAGACCCCAGACAGGGAAGAGATCACTGTCTGCACCAACCCAGTTGATGGTTGCATCGGTCTGGTTCCACACCGGGATGTGACCGGTGACGGTTGCCTGACTCGACCACTTGTACTGACCTGTGGTACTACCAGAGCTGCCAAGAAACAAGAATGAACCCTGACCGGATCCAATTGCATTTGGATAGGTGAGGATGTAATCGGTTATCGGCGTGATTGGCAACTGAAGAGTCACCGATCCAGAGTTGGCCCCCTGCAGCTTCAACTGCCGCGTCTCAATCGGCAACTGAGCGAAAGCGAACTGCGGTACAAGTGCGAGTACCGCAAGCAAAAAGATGGCACCTTTAATGCGTGCCATGGTCGAAATGCGCATTTGCGCCTCCCAAAAGAATTGTGGAAAGAGAAAGAATGGTAGTCATGCTGACCTTCGTCATCATTTTCATTGTTGGTGTGCACGAAGCCACGGCGTGGCTGCCAATGCAAAGGGGCGAGATGGTAAAGCTCATCGTCATCACAGGTTCAGCACCATCCAGCTGATACTTGCGTTTGGCGGAAGGCCCCCTGCGAACTTCACGCGGAAGCCGAAGCGGGTACGATTCGTCACGGTGAAGGCGGTCGTTGAGTTCTCGCTTTCCATCGTGACCATGATGCGAGCCGTTTCCTTGAGTTCGGCAAACGACACCGGCTGGGCCGTTCGTATGTCGAAATCAGGGGTCTCATACACATACGTCGATCCCGTATTGGTGTAGCGTCCGCTGGCGATCGGCAGAAGCTTGCCGATATCCGTGGAGACCACCAGCGAGTCGCTGCGTTGTTCGACCTTGATGCCATCGATACCCGCCACGGTTGTCACACGCGGAGTACCTCCCGTGCGCCCCATGACCATCTGACGGTCTCCCAGTTCGCCCGACTCAACAAGTTTGCCATCGCCCCCTGTCAGCATCACGCGATTGGGCAGGAAGTTGTCAGGCACGCGCGGCACGCGTGCCTGCGTCACCGATACGATACGTCCGTCACGGTCGATCACGTACTGCGGGATGAGGATCGAATCGCGAGTGAAGCCAACATTGAAGTTCTGGAACTTGGCATCTGATGTCGACAGGTACTTGCGGGTGAGTGAGGAGTCCTTCAGACCCACTTCGATCACCGTCTTTTCTTCGCCCGTGTTGGGGTCAATCACCTTCCGACGTCGGATATCGATCACGGCCTGGTCCGTAGGCACCAGGTCGATCATCTCCAGAAGGTTGGTAGCATCGATGATGACCTCATTCGAATTGGCATCTTCGACGATCGTCACTCCGGCACCGGCCTTCAGATTGACGTTCCCTTGCAGGCCGTTCAGGCTCAGAACGGCGCCTGTAGCATCGGGTGACAGACCACCGGCAACGACGGCGCTCTGGGCCATGAATGCATACGGTGCGGTGGTCAGCTGCGTGCGCTTCGAAAACGGCAACGCATCGGGCGCTTGGATGTCCAGCCAAAGCTGCTTCTTAAAGTCAACCCCATCGAGCGGGTCGTTCTCCCCAATGATCATGTTGAAGACGCCGCGCACGACAACCACCGGCATGGTGGTGGTGTATACTCGATTACCGCCCGTCTCGGCATCGTACAATTCAGCGGTCACGTTCCAGGTACCATCCTGGAACAGCGTTCCATCCTTGCGCAGGAGAAGACCCTGGAAAGAAAGGCGCATCGGCACCTTAATTTCTCCCGGTTGCGCATAGAGATCGGCGCCCAGCCCAATGAGCAGGAGCGCCATGGTTGCCAGGGCGTGCATCATGCGATATGGTCGCATGAGCATCATTAGCGTGACCTCATGATCTTGGCCGAAAAGCCAACACGGTTCTTGCTACCCGGCAGACGGGCAAGGATGCGCACGACGTACGTTCCGTTGGCCACATCGTTGCCTTGGGTGTCCGTGCCGTTCCACATGAACTCTACCGCGTCCTCATCGTCGAGTTCCCTCACAAGCCCGGCAAGGCGGCGCCCGTCAATGGAGTACACGTCAGCGTCGATCTCCTCGAATTCACCCTTGCCGATTCGGAGGCGGACGATGTCCTGGAATGGATTCGGCCAGACCAGGACGGCCGGACCGGTCTTCACCGGGTTGTCGTCGTCCGGTACGGACGCGATCACGTCGATGCGGAACCAGAATCCGAGGTAGCGGAACGCCGAGACGACGTTGCCGTCCGGGTCGCGACCCGAAAAAGGGGCGTCAGCATCAGTAAGTGTCTGGTTCATATCTATGGCCGTCAGTCCGACGGTGCCATAGAGAAAGACGGAGTCGCCCGGGCGGAACGAGGAGGGGGCGTATGTAACGACCTGCGAACGGCGACGGACGGAATCAACCGTAACCGTGTCGCCGTTCGTATCTACCACCTTCACCTTATCAAGGTACAGGGAGCTTATGCTTCCGTACACTTGGAACACTCGCTGGACGGCAGGCACGAACTGGGTCGGCAGCGAATCCGGGCTAGGCGGTTCGCCGACGTCCTGTGCCTGCAGTCTCATCGTGAGCGTTGCTACGATGAAACAGGTGCAGAAAAATAGCCGTCTATGTAGCAGCGCCATGGGTGCGATGGCCCGTTACAGTGAGAAGAAGTTCGTCAGGTTGTTGTGGATATGTCGTACGGTGGGAAGCCGTATCTCATTTCCTGGGGCGCAAAGTTCGGAAAAAAGTTGTCACGGAATTGTCATAAAATGTCACAGTTCTGTTTTTCTTCCCCCTAACAACAAGTTTTCCAGACGTACATAAATACAGTAATTCTACTGATAATTATCGCACCACGTCCGATTTTTTCGCACAGCGTCGACTCTGTTGGATGCCATTGCACGCGCTGTTTTTCCATGCCAGCAGCCCCCTGCCGCCGTATATTGCGTGGCCGTACTGTGCGGAATGTCGTAGCCGTGCATGTGCGCCAGCTTTGTCAATTATGACCGGATATTATATGCGTCGACTTTTCCCCCTTCTCCTATTGCTTTCCCTCGGCACCTCTGTGGCCTGGTCGCAACTCGTGGAGGTAATCGAGGCAACGAACCGCTCGCCGCGGTCGATGCCGATTCTCATTGATTCGGCTTTTGTGGTTGTGCGCGATGCACAAGTGCCATTCAACCCGGAAAAACTCCGGCTGAAGCGCTGCGATAACGGGGCGGACGTTCCGTTTTGCCTTGACCCATGGAATCCGGGCACCGACAGTGTTATGATCTGGTTTCGTCTGGACAACATGGCGCCGACAACTTCCGTGGCGATCCGAGTTGAGCTCGACCAATCGATCTCCACATCAAGGTCGGACGGTAAGGCTGTCTTCCTGAACTACACGGACAGTCTCTCGGCGGCGGCAGGTGCCGGACCAGCCGGTCCGTGGTCGGGCGTGTCGACCACGACGCCCCCTTTCGGAAGGGGCTTCATCATTGATGCGCGTATGATGGCCACGGCTCAAACCGGAGGGTATCTGTGCTATTTCGGCACGAATGCCGTCGGCAACAGCGGCTACGTTATCAAGCACGACGCGCGCCCCGGAAGCACTGAGCCGGATCACTGGAGTCTGTCGAATGGAACCCCTACAGATATCTCGGTGGCTCCGAAGAACTTCGTCTGGGATACAGGGGTATTCGTTCGCTACCACATCATCATGAATGACACGATCAATTCTTGGTCACGCGTTAGTGAAGCAAGGTCCACAATTGACCGACACTTTGCCCGGGTGACGCGTCCGGCCGGCCAGCCGTGGACCGTCTTCGGGGCGGCCTCGTTGCCATCGGCCACAGGCGATCTGCGCGTAAGCTACATTCGGATGCGTCCGAACTACGATATCCGTCCTCGCACAACGCGTCGTGGCGCACTCGTTCAGGCGCAACCCAAGAACGCGGTCATTTGCGACGGTGTGCCGGTGACCCTCAGCATCACCGGTACCGGCTGGCAGACCATTACGTGGTCGACCGGCGCCACGGGGCCAACGCTGGTTGTTACTGCGCCCGGAACGTACTTTGCTGACCTAACGGATGGACGTGGTTGCACTGTGCGGACCGAGGCTATCACCGTTGGCTCCGGTAACTCGCCGAAAGCCGGTAACGACACTACCTTCACCCTGTGTCTGGGCCGCCGCGAGACCATCCGCGTCAACTCGGGTTACGACCAATACGAATGGTACATCTCCACGATCAACCCATCCAAGCGCCTCCCATTCAATGGGCCAACCGCCGATATCGATTCGGCCGACGTCTACCGTTGCGTCGTCCGCTCCATCAGCGGCTGCTCTGACACGGTTCGCTTCATCGTTAACCGCGTTTACGACACCACCGGACGTATCGTAACGCCCCGTCCGAATCCTGCCATCTGCGAAGGCGACTCGCTGTTGTTGACGGCAGAACCAGCCGGTAGCGCCGAATACCAGTGGAGCCGCAACGGCGTGGTCATCGGCTCAAACAGTCAACGCCTGGTTGTGCGAGACTCCGGAACGTACACTGTGCTGATCCGCCTCGGCACCGGCAACAATGGCTGTCTGTCTCTTGCTAAGGTACAAGTTGGCAAGTCCTTCCCGGATACGCTCCGATTCCAGGACAGCTACACATTCTGCGAAGGTGACTCGGTCGTTTTCGACCCGGGTCGTTTCACAACGGCGGAATGGTGGCGCTATGCCGGAGGCAGGAAAACAACGTTGCTGTCCAGCAACCGCCTCTACACGGCCAAGACGTCTGACTCGCTCCTTTGCATCGCTTCAAACGGTGGACTTTGCCCGGATACGGCCATCATCGGCCTGAGGCGACTCGATGCGCCGGCTAATCCGATCACCGTGGTGGAAGGCAAGAACTCCATGTGCCGTGGTGAGATTCTTACGCTCTCAACGCAGCTCAAGGGGTTTGGCGCCACATGGATGCGTGACAGCATCCTGCTTGATGCCAGCAACCCGGACCCGATTGAGAACAAGACCGACTCGGCCATCATTCAGATTCGAGAGCCAGGCACGTATTACATCCTTGTTGATTACCGCAATGGTTGCATTCGCAAGGACAGCATCATTATCAACAACGGTATCGCTCCGCCCGACATCGTGGCACCGGACGGTATCGTGATCTGTCCGGGTGATTCGATTCGCCTGACCACGCTGGGTAAATTCACGACCTATCTCTGGAGCACCGGCGAGACCAAGGATACGATCGTTGTCAGCCAGCCGGGTGACTACTCCGTAACCGTTACGCTGTTTGGTTGCGAAGCCAAGAGAAGCATCCGCGTCGAACTTGCCGATCCTCAGGGACCAACATTGGCTTTCCGTGACTCTACGATGATCTGCGACTCATTCCCTTGGGCACGCCTGACATTCGGCAACACACAAGGTGTTCCGCGAGAGTACAACGTAGAGGTTCTTGATCCGACCATGTTCGAGGCCAGTTCCACCCGTTTTGTTGTGAACGCCAATGACACCGGCTCGGTGGGCTTCCGCTATCGCGGCAACGATCCGAATGCGCGCTTCCTTACCTTCAAGGTGCGTTTGTCCGATGACTGCGAATGGAAGCAGGAGATCACGCTAACAGTTGAGAATAAGGCCAAGACCATTCCTCTTGAGATCTCGCTTTCATCAGCCCCCTCCAGCATTCGTGCCGGAGATAACTTTACGATGCGACTCATCGGCTCATCACGTGCTGGTTTGCCGGACTTTACGCGACGTGACACATTGTGGATCGAAACAAGCGTGCCGCCAGACCTGCTCGAGATCACGGGAACGAGAGCCACCTGTGGCGACCCGTTCACGCATGTGTCTGATTCATCGGGCAAGGTTCGCTTCTCACTTGCCGACTGCGCAACGTCGACGGCGGACCCACTGATCGAGCAGTCACTTTCGGTGCTTGTTGGTGAGACGCTCCGCGCCTTCATCCAGATCGACACGATCTACTCCTCGAGCCCATGTATCACGGCTCCAATGGCTGCACGCCGGATCGAGTTTGACCTCTTGCCGTTTGGTTGTGAGATCTCTACCATCACACGGTCACGCTCGCTCATCCTCGGCATAGGAACCTCAGAACCCGGATCGGTCACAGCCGTCATCACCGAGTCGAATGGCCCCGTGACGGTGCGAGCCGTTGACATTCTCGGTCGCATCATCGACACGGCCACTCTTGAAGGGGGCGACGCGCCGCGTCAATGCACACTGCGTGTTGATGCCGCCGGACCTGTCTATATCACCGCTGTCGATGCCACCTCAGTGGTCACGATTCCTGTCGCAGGAGTCACACGATGATGAATCGCCTTCCAAAGACTCTCCTTGTCGCGGCATTCTTCGTTGCTGCGTGTTTGCCTTCAATTGCTCAGCGGTTCGACCCGGATTCCGTCTGGAATCTCGTGCCGCCAAGTGACACTACCTTCCGCAAACTGCTCTTTCTTCCTCAGTACGGCGTGGGAATTCATCAGGCCACGGGGCTTGAGTGCCTTGAGGGTGGCAACTGTAAGCCCTTCGAAGGTGGCAGCGGCTCGTTCATGAGCATTGCCGTCGGCATGGAACAAAAGATGACTGAGGACATCGACATCGTTGGCACGCTTGGACTGAACATCTGGGATGCCTCGATGCTGATCACGGACGGATCGGCTCGTGTGCGCATGCCCGACGGAAGCGTGGCCAACATGGTACGCGAGCTCACCATGAACGCCAACGGTATGGCGCTCGGCTTGATCGTGGGTGCCAAGTACAACTTGGGCGCACTGAGCTTCGTTCTCGGCCCGAACATCGAGTTTGCCCTTGGACCAAAGTGGTCACAGGATGGACGCATTCTTGAGCCATCAGGCGTGCGGTACCCGAACGGTCTTTCATCAACGACGATCGTGCCGGAGCAGGCCATCTCGAACGCAGCTACGTTGCGCTTTGGATTGGCCACCACGGTGGGCTACGACGTGGCCGTGACCGATAAGATCAGTATCGCCCCCTCGGTGAGTTTTCACTTTATGCCAACGGCAATTCGGAGCGGTTCGAGCTGGTCGGACATGCGCGTGATGGGCGGCATCGCGGTTCGCTATGAGTCGAACGCCGTGCCTGACACGGTGGAGCGTGTGCGTGAGTATCGCTCGATCGATACGGTGATCGCTAATCGCCAGGGTGACCGAAATGCGACGTTCGTTGTGGCGGGTGTTTCAACTACCACGACAGACACCGCGCGCAAGGGACTTCTGCATCAGATCACCTCGCGGATGCGTCGCACAGACACGCTCCTTACTCTTGAGCTGAACTACGACGAGCGCGTTGCCGAAGAGCGTCGTGTTGAGCAGGTTAAACTTGAGACCGCTCGGCGCCGCGAGGCTGAGTCCAGAGCTGCCCAGGTACGCGCCGCTGCCGCCAAGGCCGCCGAAGAGCGCCGTCCAAAGGTGATGATCAATGTCGGCGGAAAGAAGATGGCTCTGCGTGCGAAGCCGAAGATCCGCAAGAAGGATGCCAACGGAAATGAAACCGATGAGTTCTATGAAGAGACGTACTACATCAACGAGGATGGAGATACGGTTGACCTTCTGAACCGTGACATTGCTGAAGAGCTTCAGATCCGTCTGACATCGGAAAAGCAGGAGCTGACCTTTATGGTGTTGCCGTCGGTGTTCTTTGATTCGGCAATGTCGACCGTGCCACGCCGATACCGACAGCTCTCGTCTACTGAGGGCTACGCACCTGGTGCGAACATGGCGGATCAGCACCTCGTGAACCTCGACATTCTGAACATCTTCGCCCACCGTATCAAGAACGGCAACGTCAGCATGATCGTCCGCGGATACTCTGACGAAACTTCCGAAGGGGCATCGTGTGCCATCGCCCGTGCCCGTGCCCAGAGCGTGGTCGACTACTTCACGGGCGTCTGGAAGATCGATCCAAGTCGTATCAAGGTGGAAATCGGTTCCGGCAACTGTGCCCCAAATCCTGCCAGCTCCGGAGCTACGGCTCGTGGGCGTCAGGAAAACCGCCGCGTTGAGTTCTTCACAGACGATTACGAGTACTTCAAGCCCGTTCAAGATCAGAAGGTTCTTGTAAAGCCTGAGTGGGACTTCACGGCTGCCAACATTACGATCTCCGACGAGCAGGATCCGATCGTTTCGTGGATGACGTCGTTCCGTCAGGGCAAGCGCGTGTTCAAGGTCAACCGTGGTGACGGCGTCTTCACAAACACGGCCATCGCACTGGATGACAGCACACTACGCACGCTGAATCCGGAGAACGTGATCGTATCGATGAAGGTGTTCACCCAAAGCGGCGACTCGATGGAGACGGACATGGAGATTCCGGTCGGTCAGTTCAAGAAGGACATCAAGTTCTCGAGTCTGTCGCTGGCCATGTTCTCGGTTCGAAGCACCGAACTTGGGAAGCGCGACCAAGAACTTCTCAAGACATTTGCAAGTCGACTCGATGCCGGTGACCGCGTAGCTGTTATCGGATATGCTGACGACCTTGGCGATGCTGCGATGAATCAGCAGCTGTCACTTGGTCGCGCAAAGACCGTTGCCGATCGTCTTCGGGTGTTGCGACCCGACTGTATTGTCACACGAGTTGAAGGCATGGGTAGCAACAGCTTCCCGATCGGTGTCTCATCATACGACACGCCGGAACAGCGCTTCATGAGTCGTACGGTGCAGATCGTTCTCGAAAAGAATTGATTCGCTCAACACCCGGCCGAGAGGCCGGGTGTTGACTGCGATGATTGGATGACATAAATTTCCGGTCGTTTGGTCGGAGATCATTCGAGTCAGGCTCCCGCCTCCCACGGGCTCTGCCGCTCGACAATGCAGTGAGTGTAGAAATGCCTTACCGCGATTTACCAATTCTCGTCGTTGGCGGGGATGCTCGATCGCGTCATGCGTTCCTTGAGTATTTCCAGCGCAACGGTCTCTTTGGGATAGAGGCCGAATCATGTAGTGATGCCATGAAGATCATGACTCGGCGAACGGTCAACATGGCCATTCTTGACTGGGATCTCCCGGACAACGATGCAGCTCACTTCGCCTCCTTTGTGCGATCAACGGATCCGTTGATACCGATCATTGGATATAGCGAAGACAACAAGCTCGACAAGGAAATCGAGGCCATGTCCCATGGGATCGATGACTTCTGGCACACGTCCATCCCATTGATCATGGCAACGATGAAGTGTCGAGCAATGCTCCGACGCTCAATGGCGATCGCCCTTACGGAAGCCCCCTTCCAACTTGGAGGCGTCACGATCGACCTGAGAAAGCGGCTTGTCTGGCGCGACGAGATGGCAACGACACTGAAGGAAAAGGAGTTCGGCATCATCCGCACTCTGGCCCTGGAGGACGGTGCACCAGTCCGCAGAGAGACCCTCATAGCAAGGGTCTGGGGCTTCGATGCCCCACCGGCTACACGGACGGTTGACAACTACATCGTCTCGCTACGTCGCAAGATCGAGCATGATCCGTCGGAGCCTCAATTCCTGCTCACAGTTGGCGGCATCGGGTATCGACTGAATCTGTAACCGAAGTTACAGTATGACGGGAATGACTTTCACATGGATCGACTCGCCCTGACGCTGGAGCACCAGCGAGTGAAAGGGGCTTATCGATCGAGATTCTCGTGGCCGGCCAACATGCTCATGCCGCAGTTCATCATCTGCCATGAGTTTGTGTCGCGGAGCGCCCCCTCCCCCGGCAACAATAAAGTCGCGCCCCTGCTTGCGAAAATGTTCCAATGCATGGCTATGTCCACTGAGCCATAGACGCGCCTTGCCGGCTCGAAGAAACGGCGGCACAAAGTTCATCTGTACCTCATGGTCATCGCTGACGTTCATGGAGTTTGTGAAGGGCGGGTGATGTCCGCACACGACGATGCACCGCACTCCGGGGTCCGCGTCGTACG
>VERF01000058.1 GCA_018882895.1 Candidatus Kapaibacterium sp. | reverse complement strand
AGCAGATGGGCGTCGAGAGAATTCTGGCTCGAGAGCACGAGCTGATGAGCATCCTCTGGGAGGGTCTTTCGCAAGTGCCAGGCATACGCATTCTCGCCGAACAGCACCGCGCTAGGTTGGGCGTCCTATCATTCTGTTTCGACAACCTACATTACAATCTCGCCGTCCGAATCCTCAATGACCGATTCGGCATTCAGGTGCGAGGGGGCTGCTCTTGTGCCGGCACCTACGGCCATTATCTGCTTGGAATATCGCCCGACAGTTCGTCGAGCATCCTGTGCGACATAAATGGCGGCCACGTCATGAGCAGGCCCGGATGGGTTCGCGCATCAATTCACCCAACAATGACAGATGCCGAGGCACGCCGGATCATTGAGGCGGTGACGTGGATAGCTGAGCACCACGAGGAGTGCAATGAACTTTATCGGCAGATCGGCGACTCAAATGAGTTCGAATCGGTAGCCTCCAGTACCCCCGACACGCCGAATGTAGCGTCGTGGTTCGCCGAGGTCTAGTCCCTTACCGACAACCCAACAACGGGTCCACGCCCCAGTCTCATCCTCAGGGAAGGACCAATGTAGAGAGTACCCGGCGAAACCGGGGCTTATACACCGGCCACTCCGGGGCACCACACTCAAGAGTCATCACAATGAGTTCGTCCGGCTTGGCCAAGAAGGTCTGCTGCGCCGTGCGAGGACGTGCCTCGTCGCGAAGCTGAAGTTCAACTGTGCGGGTGAATCCTGACCACTGCCCGATCTTGACCGACGAGCTGTCGGACACATTCCACATGACCAACGGCATTTCCGCCGTCTGCTTGGCATCGATCTCACTCCAAAATTTGATGATCGACTGGGCATTGTTGTCCTTGTCTTCAAATCGATATGCCTCTCCAACCCGACGCGTCCAGTTGAATACAAGTCCGGCCGAGAAAGCATCGAGCTCGTTCTTCAGTTGCTCCAGCGTGACGAATGCGATGACACTACCCGTGCTGTCGTTGACCTTTACATCGCGATGCCACGACTTTGGTAGCGAAATGCTGACACCTTCATGAATAGTGAAGGTGCTGTCCTGCACCCCGACATCATCCTGCGAAAAGGTTGCCAAAATGGAGTTGATGCCCGCAGACTTGCACGTTGCAGGATCGATACGGCACAATTCCTTCATTGAACTGACGGCGTCGACATACTGACCCTTCCGATAGCGGCCGATCGAGGCCAGATACCAGCCGTGTCGCTCTGAAGGCATGAGTTTCGACAGCACATCACCGGATTTGATCATGAGATCAAAATCGCCTACCTCACGTGCTGAGTATCCTAACACGCGCCATGACTCCTTGTTAGAGTCGTCGATCCGTGTGGCCTTGAGCGCCCAGTCGATGGCACTCGTGAAGTTCTTCATGTTGTATGCCCTAACGGCGGAGTCTGCCTCGAGAAAGCTCCCGCCCTGGGCAGACAAATGACGTACTGCACATCCTAACAGGACGACGATGATGACGACGTTTACAAAAACGGACCTCAAAACATGCACTCCTAAATAAATCCCCGAACAGACATGCGAATATGGGTCAATTTTTGCAGTCACAAGCCTCGATTTGAATCGAAGAATTGAGGTGTAGCCACCTTGCGTCAACCACGGCGTTGGATGGCCGACTCGTAAAAAGTTGCTAATGTTGGACGTGGCGTATGATTCTGCATACGTGATTTTGAAACCGTATCGGGAGAGGAAGTATGACGAAGCAAGAGCTTTATGAGGAAATGGTTCGCCTGTTTGGCGAGTTCACGACCGCTCACAATTCGAAGTTCAAGAAGGATGCAGCCGGAGCCAGGAAGGCTGCCAGCGCGCTAAAGAAGCTGGTCACACCATATAATCAAGCTTCAATTGCCGAGGGTAAGGCCAAGTAATTTCATTTGCCATTCCCCGTAATGAGGAATCGGCTCCATCTGAAACTAAAGCGGCGGCGCTGTGCTAAGCACGGCACCGCCGCATTTCTTTTATGGTGCAGGACTAGCCCCTTACCGACAGAACTGATCGATGGACTGACGGGCACCAGCATCACCCAACGCAGCTGCCTTTGACCAATCCTGGCAGGCATTCGTCAGATCACCGACCTCCTTGTATGCGAGCCCTCGGTAGGTGAAGGCTTGTGCGATGGATGGGTCAATCGAGGCAGCACGCGTGAACGCGGCGATCGACTGCTGCCAACGTCCGGTCTTTGCATGGGAAACGCCCAAGTTGATGGCAGCATCATACGTATCGGGGAATCTCTGCAGTTCGCGATCATACCAGATGGCGGCACTGTCGAACATGTTCTTGGTGACGAATGCGTTACCCAGCAGCAAGGCACAGTATGGAATGGATGCGTCTATCCCATTCCCACGGCGCAAAACAGCGATGGCAGAGTCGACCAACCCCTGTTCTGAAAGGGTCTTGCCGTAGATGACATAGGGCGCCACAAACTCCGGGTGCCGCCTGATGGCTTCCTCGTAATCTTGAATCGCACCCGAAACATCCTTGAGATCCTGACGTGTCTGGCCACGGTTGAACCAGGCCATGCTGGAGTTTGGATTCGTCTCTATCGCACGATCGTAGAAGTTCATCTGGTTGCGATAGTCCCCGGCATGCTGATACCCAAGGACAGCATAGCCGAGAAGAGCAACGAAGCTGCCGGCAAGCAGCATGCGCTTGGGGATGTATCGACGAAGCAGGATGAAGGCTCCGGGAAGCATCATGAACAGACCAATCGACGATGCATATCCTCGATGCTCGAGATAGTCATAGGCGGCGGAACCAAACCTATGCGTGTACATCGCCCCCGGAAGCATGAACAGAACATACCAGGCAAGTCCCGCCAGCGCTATCATGGCCGACCTCTCCATACCGGACCGGATCTGAGTCAGTATCATGATGACAAGCACGATTGCACCGATGATCGTGGCCTCGACCGTGTAGCCGGCAAGGGGCTGCAACAACGTGGGCACAAACAGTTTCGCAGCGATCTCGGGAAACACCTGAATGTTATCGATCAGGTTGAAAGGGTCGAAACTCTTCCACTCCGGCGGCTTGGTGATTACAAGCCGCATCAGGACGATCAGCGCGGCCGCCAGGAGAGCAGAGATTCCGGCAATCAGTCCGCTTCGTCGGAGCACCTCGGCTGATGTTCCTCGGCGGGCAATGATGTAGGCCGGCAGCAGCACCACGAGGATCACACCGGCCTCTTTCGAGAACACGGCCAGAAGAGTGCATATCGAGGTGATGATGAGCGACCTCAATGAACCGTTTGCGGCATACCGATCGGCCGCCAAAGCGGCACCAAGCGAAAACACGGCAAGGAGCAGATCGCCGCGTCCGGGGATCCAGCAGATGGCATGAACAAACAGCGGGTTGAGCGCAAAGAACACAGCCGTCGCAAAGGTCACACCACTCCTACCTGCAACATCGCTCAGCAAGCGAAACAGCAGGCATGAGGCGATGGCGTGCAACAGGATGTTCGTGACAAAGAAGGCAGGGGGCTTTCCGCGCCCAAGCCGAGCATCGATGTAGTACGTAACGTTCTGAATCGGACGGTAGAAGTTCTGACCCGGTGAGCGAAAGAACGCATCGCGCTTCATCACATCCGTCAGCGTGGCCGTCGTTGTCAGATACGTGATGTTCGGCCCGAGTATGGACTCCTCGTCGAACTTGTCGATGGTAAAGCTCATCGACCGACCAAAGATCACCGCGGAGATCAAGATCAGCGACACATACGCCCACGGGCTGGACACAACAGCGTCAAGAAGCGACGTGCTGCCCTTAACACGAGATGATTTTGCCATGCGGCAAAGTTCGTAAAGAATGAAGCCACGCCGAATGGCTTACAGAACCACGGCAGTGAGCCTCTAACGAGGAGCCTTCATATCACGAAGAGCCTTCTCAAAGCGCTGTCGATACACCGGCCAGTACTTTGATGGGCATTCCAAGGTAACAGTGAGAATCTCATCCTTTCGGGCGAGGATCGCATCAAACTTGGTCAGCTCATACGACTCGGCATAGAGCTGCAGCCTCTGCGTGGTCATCTCACCGCTCCACTCTCCGATCGTGATGGCCGAAGTGTCCTGCACCTGCCGGGAATGCGGCTTGAATCCTCCCATCATGCCGGCCTCGTAGCCGCGCCAGAACGTGATCAGTGCTGCGCGGTCGGTAGCCCCCTTCATCGACGGGAACATTTCGCCAACCGGCCTGATCCAGCGAATGGTGGCGCCGGTCGAGAACATATCCGTGTCGGCCACCACCGGTTCGAGAGAGATGAACATCTGCTTGGCCTTGCCATCGTCGACGTGCTTCACGCTCCATGAGGAGGGCAACGAGATGCTCAGCACTCCGTCAGGAGGTGAGAATACACTGTCACGACGTCCGGCATCGTCCTGACCCAGGCTCTTGAGGATCCTGACCATGTTGGAGCGCTCTGCCAGATCGCGATCGACCTCGAGAAGCTTACGCGCCGGCATGGCAACCGAATCCATGATGCCGCTCTGGAAATACCCGGTCGACATCAGATACCACCCGTCTCGGCGCTGTGGATTGAGTTCGGCAACCTTCTTGCCGGCATCGATCATCAAGCGGAAATCCTGAGCGTACTGACCGACGAATCCCAGGGCGTACCAGGTCTCTTCCTTGTTCGCCCCTTCCTCAAGAGCCTTCATCAGCAGGGGGCGAGCCTTAACATGGTCCTTTGCTTCGAGTGCCTTGATACCGTCTGTGTAGTTCTGACTGGTCTGTGCCATCAACGCGGCCGTCACGGCAATCCATGCCAGCCAGAAGGTGAAGTGGTGTCTCATGGGAGCCAAAGTTAGGGGTCAGCGAAATTGCATCCATCACGTCCGTCGAATCCCACTAGATTCGCCCCATGCGCTGGTTATTGCTGATCTGCGGACTGCTCTTGGCAACCGCTCCGCCCCTTTCCTCCGTCATCCTCATGATGCCCATCGTGCCGGGTGCTCAGGAACTCGATGCCGTCCCGTGGGCATATTTCTTCCATACCTGGAGATGGGCATTCTATCTCATCGGAACCGTGAGCGCTGCCTATGGTGCCTATGAATGCTGGCAACAGGGGCGCTGGTATGGCCGGGCAGCGCTGATCCTGGCGATGCTCATTGCCACTGCCGTCCATGTGCTGGTGGCCACGGAAATGTCGGCCGAAGCCATGTTCAACGAACCCGAAACGGTCATTCGCGAGCAATTGCTCGACGGACGTCTCAACGATGAAGGCGTAATGGTCGTCGAGCGTAACGGTGTTGTGGCCGTGTATCCCATCGACCTGCTTGCGCATCATCACAAGGTCATCGATACGGTAGGGGGCGAGCAGGTACTCATAACCTACTGCACAATGTGTCACACCGGACGCGTCTTCTCACCCATTGTGGATGGAAAGCTCGAGCGCTTCCGCCTTGTAGGAGCGAACTACTACAACGCCATGTTCGAGGATGCCACCACGGGATCATGGTGGTATCAGGCCACAGGAGAGTGCGTTGCCGGGCCTCGCCGAGGCATGATACTCAGGGATCTCCCCTACGAGCAGATCGATCTGCGTGATGTGCCGCAGAGGTACGAAGAGGCGTATCGGCGCGGAGTGGTTTCGATCATGAAGCCCGACCCTTCGACGGGCGATCGCGGGGACTGGTCAAAGGGATTTTCCATGAAGACCGGTGATCAAGGAGACTCGCTCACCAAGAGAACGATGATTCTGGGCCTAGCCACCCCCGATCTGGCCGTTGCCTATACCATGCGCGAACTCTGCACGCGCCCGAACGCCGACTCTGCACTGACCGATATGGTGAAGGGCCGCACCATCACCATTACCGGCAACTCCTGCCGCGGCAACGGTTACCGGGTCAGCATCGACGGACGTGCCGTGCAGGTGCATGCCGACGCGTGGCATGCGTGGAAGAAGTTCCATCCCACGACGGTTGTTCGCCGCCTCCAATAGTGAATCAGTACATCCCCCTTCCTACACTACCAACGCCGCCCCCTTTCGACTGGGAAGGATGGTACGGGGCTGTGGGTGGCCGAACCATCGACATCCCCGAGGCCAACGAGTGGCTGCGCAAGATCTTCCAAGAACAGTATCCGCGCTTTGACGGCGATGTCAACCCGGCCCAGCGTTCGTTTACATCTCCATCCGAAGCCTCGACGTGGGTAAAGGGGCTTGCTCGGCTGCATGGGGCCGACATCGTAGGGATCTGCCGCGTCGAGCCGGCGGACGTCTATGCAGGGCGCACCGTGCCACACCGCTTCGCCATCGTTGTGGGCGCACGCATGCTCTATGATGCTTTTGTGACCGTTCCCTCGAAGGAGGCCGCCGTGGAATGCCTGCGAGTGTATCATGCACTTGGAGAGACCGTCATCGCGCTGGCATCGGATCTTCGCACGGCCGGTCATGCCTGCACAATTGAGCATCCCATTGGCGACAGTTCGGTGCTGCACATACCACTTGCGCTCAAGGCCGGTTTCGGTGAGCTGGGACGACACGGCAGTATCATTCATCCCGAGTTCGGACCGCTGTTTCGAATCGGCAGCGTGCTTTGCGATCTCGACCTTGCCTGCGACGAGCCGATCGATGCCGGCATCGGTGCGTTCTGCGATCGCTGCAAAGCCTGCCGTATCTTCTGTCCGGCTGACGCAATTCCGGATGAACGGTCTTCGGACCACGGGCTCGACCCCCAGGGCAATCCGCGCTACATCGTCGACACCGGCAAGTGCTTCCCCTACTTCGCTCGGGCCAACTACTGCTCTGCTTGTCTTGCAACATGCGCTTACCAGCATAAGCGATGGGCTACACTCCACGATGGATCCGTGGGACAGTATCCGACCGTTCCGTTTGGCACCGTCCCCCCGGCCGTCGACCCCGACATTCCTCATCATCCGTATCCGCAGTTGCGAAGGGACAGTGCATCACCCCACCATCGGTGATGTGCCGGCACTGATGTATGCAGCTATGGCACCTGCGAAGTCGACCGCATCTCAATCTAATTCGAAGCACGTCAGCCGCAGGTGCGGACGGAAGCTGCCATCGATTGAACGATGTTAAACCTCTGCCGTTGATGTTGGGTCTTCGTGCCCCTGCCATGGATTATTGGAACGCATCCCGCCACCCATGTCTCGGGCCAAGGCCCGGGGCTAGTAATTCAGTGGCATGTCACTCGTACCCCGGGCCAAGGCCCGGGGCTAGTAACTCGGTGGCATGTCACTCGTACCCCGGGCCAAGGCCCGGGGCTAGTAATTCAGTGGCATGTCACTCGTCACTCGTCACTGGTCACTCGTCACTTGTCACTTGTCACTCGTCACTCGTCACTCGTCACTATGCTCCTCATCCTTCTTCTTCTGGCCCTTGCTGCGCCGCTAAGCGCGCAGAACTACAATTTCTCTGCTGTGGACCAGACACTGCAGGATTCGCTATCCGTGCTTGGTGGAACCGGTGAGGCGGACTTTGGTGGAGCATGTCTGCTGCTCTGGAAGGATGGCCGGCTCATCTATGAGCGGTCAGTGGCTCTTCCTGGCAAGACGATGTCGAAGTCGCGTCTCATCCCCATTGCTTCAGCATCGAAGTGGGTCTCAGGTTCCGTGATAACGGCGCTGCTTGAGAAGGGGACGTTGAATCTTGACGATTCCGTAGCACAGTACATTCCGACGGCCAAGGGCGACATGCGGCGCATGACCATTCGTCAGCTGTTTTCGTTCACCTCTGGACTTCGTGGCAATGCAGGCCCCATAACACCCTGTGTGGAGGATGTGAACGGTAAGCTCACGCTTGCCGAATGCGTCGACAACATCCTTGCAGGGCAGCTGGCCTCGCCCCCCGGTAGCTTCCTGAATTATGGCAGCGAGGGCATGCATGTGGCCGGACGCATGGCTGAGGTGGCTTCGCAGCTACCCACAGCGTCGGGCTCATGCTGGGATTCGCTGTTTACCACCACCATCGCACGTCCACTTGGATGGACCCGCACTTCTTGGGATATCCGAGGCATCTACGACACGGACAATCCACGCATCGACGGTGGCGTCTGGAGCACAGCCGAAGAGTACATGCGCCTGCTTGTGATGATCCTCAACGATGGCGTCTACGAAGGCAGGCGTGTGCTTGGCTCGGCGTGGATCGACTCGATGCTCGCCGATCAAACTCGTGGCGCGAAGATCGGCTACTCACCATACATGGGCATCGCATCGAGTGATCGCAACACTCGGTACGGCATCGGTGTATGGCGCGAGCGTATTGACTCGTCGAATGATACACTCATTGAGGGGGCTTCCCAGGGCCGGTTCGGCTTCAGTCCGTGGATCGACTTCGGTCGTCGGTACTGTGGCGTGCTGGCCGTGAAGTCCAGCAGCG
This sequence comes from Candidatus Kapaibacterium sp., assembly GCA_018882895.1. GTDB lineage: Bacteria > Bacteroidota > Ignavibacteria > Kapaibacteriales > Kapaibacteriaceae > UBA10438. The sequence continues at coordinate 6,138 of VERF01000058.1, read as the reverse complement.
TTGTCGACATCTACCCCACCTACATGAAGCTTAAGCAGCAGATCCGGGCTGCACTCGATGCCGTCACCTCGGTTGATGAAGATATCACTGATGGCGAATGGACACTCGAAGGCACCTATGACGTACTTGGTCGGGCAGTCGAAGCGTCAACCCCTGGGCTGACGCTGCGTGTTGAGCGCAACGGCACACGCGTTCGGACGGTGCCGACGTATCGGTGAGGCGTCGATCTCGTCATGGAGTGGGTGATTCCTGCTACCACAGCTCAATTGAAGCGACATGCAACTTTAAGGATGGGCTTATCCGCTGAGGCTGCTGATGTCCACAGTATAGCATGGCCTTGCAAGTGGGTGAATGCAACTACTTTAAAGGGCGGATGCGTTGCTCAGTGCGTTCTGGCTGCTCTAGCACGTATTTCCATGATCGCGCGTTCCAGTGCGGCATCGCGCCCCGCAACCGGGGCAACTTCGATATGAGGTCGAACGGGACCAAGATCTGACTCATCGCCACTTGCTGATCCATTTTCACCTCTCACTACTTCGCAACAGGCAGAACCGTGATGCCCCCTTCCTCCTTAGAGGCAAAGACGACTGCCTGTTCTGTACCCACTGCCCGGAGATTTCCGGCCATTGCTGCTGGTGGCCCTGCTGGTGCTCCTACCCACGGCTGAAACTGTGGTACGGTTGCAGATGCCATACGTTGGTATGGTAGAGTTCGAGCTGGGACTCAGCGCCCGCGGGATCGGGAACGTTACCAGTTACCTCACCACCTGAAGCATAGCCGACCTCACGTCGCGTGGTGATGATACAACCACGGTATACGCACCGATCGGTAGTGACGAGATGTCGATGCTGCGCGAGACGCTAGTCAGCACAACACGACCGTTTAGGTCAATGATCGTAGCTGACGTGAACGCGTCATCACCGCCAAGCGAGACTATGGATGATGCCGGATTGGGTAGGAGTGCAGGCGTATTCGAATCATCGTAATCACTGATGCCGGTTGTACCGTCCATCACCACCACTGATGCTGCGATTGGCATACCGGCTGGCGTGTGATCCATACACATGATGCTGACCATTGCACCTTGAGGGATAAAAGTGACTTCCGACTGTGACGACGTCATCATTCGAGTATCATCTGTAATCAAATAGGTGGTGATGCCAGTGCGTGTTTCGATCAACACCGTTGTTTCGGTTGCATCGACAACCTTGCCGACGATCTTTGATACGCGCGGGCCGCCTGGTAACTCTTCGCATGCCTTGTCGACGAACACGCGCAGCACCAGACGTGCTTGCTCATCAACGGTCATACATATCATGCGGCCTGCTGTGATCGCTGACCATTCGAGTGGCTGCATCACCGTGTCATACACCGATACATATGGAGAGCGCAGATAGTCCTCAAGACCCTTGGCTGTTTGCACAGCTATGGAGGAATCTGTTACCAGCACGACGGTCCCCTCGACGTTGCCATAGGCAGGGCAGCCCACATTGATTGTGGCTGACATTAGGTAGGCCGGATCGGCAGAGGTGTTGTAGATACCAAACAGCGTCTTGCCAATGAGAGATGTGTCAATGTCGATACCTCGACCGGCGCAGTTGGCAAATGACGAATTCGCGTCATATGTCAACGTCACAACTGATTGAGGTCCATCGACGAACAACTCTACTGTCGTTGGGGTAACCGATTGAATCGTACCACCGACGTAGGCTATCGTGCATGGATCGAGGACCGCGATCAGGTCTGAAACGAGTTGCCCACGCCGCACGCTGTAATAGACACCAACGGTGTTGCCCGGCTCGACGGAGTTCGACGGCTGAGGCTCGTTGAGACAGTTAGTGACAAGCGTTGCCTGGCTTGATGTGAACTCAGTCGACTTCTCGGCACCATCAGCCCCATATCCATTTACCGTGAGTGTCGAGTCCGTTCGTGAGATGACCGTGCCCTGAGTGTAGAACGCGAATGGGCAATCTTCGATAATGGTGATCGAGCCAAACGTCCGTGCATCCTCCGATCCATACAGCGACGCTCCGATGGTCATGCCAACTTCTAGATCATCCCGAGTGGCATCGGTTTTAGCACAGGAAGTAACAGCGGTCTCGGCTGTAAGTAAACCTTTGATCGTCGTACCGCCCAGATCGACAATCGTCATTTCGTTGCCAGATAGTTCAGTGATGCGGCCAGTGGCATGTCGTGGACAGTTCTTCTGTAGCTGCGCATACTGAAGGAACTTGCCCCGACGTGGGTTGTCGATGTAGGAGATAACCAGTGGGTCGCCCATTACGAGCTCATCAACTGACAGCATTCGTCCATCGCAGGAGTAGATGATCAAGCCTGAATCAAGAGGCACTTTCGAGTAGTCTGGCATAGAGGCCAGGGCAAGTGTGTCTGATGATCCGGCGAGAGCAACAATGAAAAGCGAATCGCGAAAGGCAATGAATGTCGCCTCACCGCCGAGTGTCTGCGAACAGTCATTGAACGTCTGGACTGATGAAGCACTAAAGTTGGAACTGGTTCCATAACCACTGATTCCAACCTCCGCGAGAGGAGCTATCTCGTCGAGACGCAACGGGTAACCGTCACACGAAACAACAGTTGTTCCTACTGACACAAGAACATCGACAGAAACCCCGGCCACACCAAGATCACTATCTTGAGATGTTGTGATGCGAAGTCCAGACGTGATTGCACGTTCGACTCGCCCCACGAAGGATATCGTCGCGGAGCATCCATCAAACTTGATGAACTCGGCGCGATCCGCAGCCGAATTTGGATCGAGTTGCACCAGAGTGTACGTACCCGGTTGCACGCTGTCGATGGTGCATCCGGCAATCGATGTTGCGGGCGTCACGTCAACCGAGAACTGTCCTGTGATTCCATCGGCACGTGTAGCGTCTACGACAATTGACGTCGCAGTTGCACTCACGAGCTTTCCCCAAAGCAACAAATCAACACGGGCAGTGTCGAGCTGAGCAGATGCTCCTGAGCAGGTTAGAACGATCGTGAGAACGACGAGTAGATGACGTGTCAAGTGGCGCATGGGTGTCTCCTGATTTGCTACGTTAGCCGAACATAACGAAGGAGCACAGCAAATAGTTCCTGGCGCTCGACACATTCATTGACTTGCGGCTCTCGGAAGGAGAATTCTCCAAGGGCGCAGTTATCAAGCATCAATACTGCGGCCGAACTGCCTGTCGATCCCTGGCCTTACTGCATTCAGTCTTCAAGAACCAATGCCACAAATGCCTCTGCATCAGCAAATGCAGTGGACTCACGAAGAGAGCTCAGCTCTAAGACACCAATGATGTAATCCCCGTCAGTGCCGCGCACATCAATACGCCTCTGCTTCCATGGGATGGCCTCTATTATTGAACGGGAGCCACGTACGTAGGCAACTACGTCCACTTGATTGTTCAGCGTTGGCACTTCGCTCCCTTTGAGCTTTCGGTATTCATAGCGGTAGCCATATCGCAAGGCTGATATGTCACTAAGGACTGCGCTGGCCGTAGGACCTCCGCCAGCCCCCTTACCCACCATGAGCTGTACTTCAGAGAATGCTGCGTCGAGTCGTACTCCATTCACCTCATGGCTGATAGACGCAAGTGCGTTGCCTTCAGGAACAAATGTTGGTATCGCTACAGCCGAGACACCACCATCACGAATCACCACGCGTGAAAGCAGCTTGACGACCGATCCCATGGATGCGGCAACTCGGACATCGAAGGGGGCAATCGCTGTGATGCCACGACGCACAACAGAGTTCACATCGATGATGGCACCGAATGCGTGTGCCGTCAGGATCACCGTCTTGAATGCAGCGTCGTAAGCCTCGACATCTAACGTTGGATCACTCTCTGCGAAGCCACGGGCCGCGGCCTCACGAAGTGCACTCGCATATCCACCTTGAGCGCCACGACTCGTCAGGTGTGTGAGAATGAAGTTCGTTGTGCCATTAACGATTCCTGTGATCCCCGACAGCAGATCGTTATCGTAGTACTCCTCCAGATTCCGAATGATGGGAATACTCCCACAGGTTGACGCCTCGTAAAGAAGTGAACGTCCTGTTTGCCGCTGTAGCTCCAGAAGCTCTGGCAAGCGCGTTGCAACCATGCGCTTGTTTGCAGTGACGACCGCCTTGCCGTTGAGAATGCTTGCGCGGACGATCTCGTAGGCTGCATCAGCGTCGTCTATGAGCTCGACAATGACGTCAACGTCCGGATCCTGAATGATATCCGAGGCCGAGTATGTGAATGCCGACGCATCAATAGGCCGCTGCTTGGTGCGGTCCTTAACACAGATGCGCTTGATCTCGGATTGAAGTCCGGGCGTTCGTCTGAGCACATCATACAGTCCCTGTCCTACGCTTCCAAAGCCGAAGAGTCCGATCTGAAGTGGTGATTTCATGTGGTTTCCAGGATACGTTCGTTGCGAAGAATGTTAGATAACTGGAGCTGGTCCAGAAGAAATGCATCATGTCCGGCAATGCTTTGCATCTGACGATACGCCGCACGTGGCACCATGTCGGCGATGAGCATCTGCTCTCGAGTTGGAAAGAGCAGGTCCGTATCGACCCCGATCACGAGTGTGCGCGCCGTGATCGTCTGGAGCGCCCTCTCAACTCCGCCTCGGTCGCGCCCAACGTTGTGCGCATCCATGGCCTTGGATAGGATCCAGTACGAATGGGCATTGAAACGGTGCGTTAGTTTCGCCCCCTGATAGCGCAGATAGCTTTCGGCTCGAAATCCATCAATGACGCCGTCCTCGTCATGCTGAGTCGCATCGTACTGCATACTCGTGCGATAGGAAAGCATGCCAATGGCACGAGCAGCTTCCAGCCCACGCTGACCAGCCTCGATTTCGGACTGCATGAAAGTTGGATCAGCCTCCAGAGCCATTCTTTGTGCTGCATTGAACGCGATGCCCCATGGCGAGTGCCTGGCATTGGTTGCAATGGGCACGATGGACTCGATGCGGTGTGGCATCGACACGGCCCATTCCATGACGTGTTGGCCACCCATCGATCCACCGATGAGCAGCCTGATGCGCTCGATCCCTAGGTACGAGCGGAGTGCGTCGAAGAATCGCACGATGTCGCGCGCGGTCAGGACGGGAAAGTCCAAGCCGATGATCTTGCCGGTCTCAAGATCGATGTCAGTCGGACCCGATGAGCCGTAGCATGAACCCGGCATGTTGGCACAGATCACAAAGTACTTTGTTGTGTCGATCACACGTCCGGGGCCGACGATCTCGGACCACCAGACGTCGGCATCGGCGCTACCGGTGAGCGCGTGGCAAACCCACACCACGTTGGATCCGTCTGCGTTCAGTGTGCCCCATGTGCGGTAGGCCAAGCGCAGCCAGGGCAACACCGAGCCCCTTTCCGTGACGAAGGGGCCGGTGTTAAATAGACCTGTTCTCATTTCGATGCCTCAAGGGCTTGCTCGATATCGGCCTGGATATCAGCGAGATGTTCGATGCCCACACTTACGCGCAGTGATGCCGGAGACACACCGGCTGCGCGCTGCTCTGCTTCGCTGAGCTGCTGGTGCGTTGTGAGCGCGGGTTGTATGATGAGCGTCTTGGAATCGCCAACATTCGCCAGGTGCGAGATGAGCTTCAGCGCATCAACAAGGCGCCGCGCACGCTCTGCTCCGCCCCTTGGCTCAAATGACAGGACGCCGCCGAAGCCGTTTCGAAGATACTTGTCGGCCAGCGCGTGATACTGACTTGATGGCAATCCCGGATAGTTGACGTATTCGATCTCAGGATGCTGCTCTAGCCATGTTGCAAGCGCCAGGGCATTGTCCACCGTACGCTGCACGCGCAAGGAGAGCGTTTCCAGACCCTGCAGTAGCAGCCAGCTATTGAAGGGGCTCTGACATGGCCCAAGATCACGAAGCCCTTCAACACGAGCGCGGATGATAAAGGCGATGTTCCCAAATGGTCCGTCCGTACCAAAGACATCCCAGAAGCGCAGGCCGTGATACCCTTCGCTCGGTTCAGTGAACTGGGGGTAGCGGCCATTGCCCCAGTTGTAGGTTCCGGCATCGACGATCACGCCGCCGATCGTTGTGCCGTGGCCACCGATCCACTTTGTTGCACTTGCCACTACGATGTCGGCGCCATGATCGATGGGAC
>VERF01000057.1 GCA_018882895.1 Candidatus Kapaibacterium sp. | reverse complement strand
TGTCTCCTGTCACCTGTCACCTGTCCCCTGTCACCTGTCCCCTGTCCCCTGTCACCTGTCACCTGTCACCTGTCACCTGTCACCTGTCACCTGTCACCTGTCACCTGTCACCTGTCACCTGTCACCTGTCACCTGTCACCTGTCACCTGATCAGATTCTGATCCTCAAGAATCCGATATTGGCCGAGACGACGGGCAGTCGATCTGTGAAGAGGGTCGAGATATCGACTGACGACATACCCAATTCCCATGAGCCACCAAAGAGTGACAGGCAGATGCTGCCTGGGATGAAGATTTCCATTCCGTCTCCCGAGCCGAGGCCGGTGCCAATAGTCAGCCACGGGAACGGGCGGAAATTCAAGCCGGCCGTGGCAACGATGTTCTGAGAATTGGTCCCAACATCTGCAAGAGGTATTGTGAGGTCGGCACCCATCTCGAAGCGGTTTGTGAGCCGGTAGTTGGTGCCTACGCGAAGTCGAGTTGGAAGTCTCGCCGTCGTGGTCATTAGTCCGGTCCAAACAAAGTAGTTGCCTTCACCCGTGATTTTTGGTGCTTCTTCAAACAGATTATAGCTACCGAAACCAGTCGTGCCAATTCCGTTAACAATCGTGTCGGCAGCCGAATACACATTACCGTTATACGTGACCGAACCAATGTCAATGACCGATATGCCTACCGAAAGGGTTTGCGACTGGTACGTCAGTCCGATGTCTCCACCAAATCCATTTCCTATGGGGATGAATGCGTTGCCCTCAATCTGCGACGGTGTGCGGGCACTACCGTAGTTGATCCCAAACCATGGGCTCAGTGCACTGTGAGCAATGAAGTCCGTACCCGTTGCTTCGGCATCAAGGTAGGCATACGGCTGGAGGAATTTACCGGTAACGCCGAGGTTGATGCGGCTTGTGCCATCTATCCATATTGGTACACCGTAGGAGAGACCCCATTCGCGCATCCACGAAAGCGAAAGACGCGTTCCTTCGAACAGCTGAGAAAACGGCTTGGGACGTCGCGCTATGCCGATCGTATCACCTCGCCAGTTGGTATAGCTCGAATCAAAGTACTCGGCCCGACGGCCCTGAAAGATGATTTCGGAGGCACCCTCATTCAAACGGAACGTTGCATTGGCGCGTTCTCGAACCGTAAGAGCAAATCCACCGTAGCGTTTGGACTGATAGGAAAAACCGAAGACAAGCATGTCAATGTTGAATCGTATCCCTTTGCCTGCGAATTCGCTGGCGGCCTGCAACTGATCTTCCGGAGTGAACTTCGTTGCCGATCCACGCTGATACAACAAGTCGAGTAATCTCGACTTGTTCAAGGCATCGCTGCGGATCGAGACGCCCCCTTGAGCAATTCCAACCGCAAAGGATCTCCGCCTTCGCTCCACGCCCGCATCAATGGGCGTCGAAGCGGCGAAGACGTCAGTCACTGGAGAGAAACCAAGGTTGGCCGGATTGATGGACACGCACTGATAGTCCGTAACGGTCGAAGTAAGAAAGGCTGCATACCCAATACGACCATAGTCTGCGATCTCCGTTTGCGCAAAGGCGAGCTGACACTGCAGCTGCAGGAGGGACAACATGGCGACCGTTGTGAAAATGGGGCGACGCATTGACATGGACATCTCCATTACTTAGCGGGCAAGACGTGCGATCGACTCAGCAATGCGGATAGCTTCTGCCCCTTCAACAAGACTTACCGCTACGGGTTGCCGTGACAGAATGCTGTCAAAGAACGCCCGCTGCTCTTCAAATATGGCGTTTGTCGGGGATATCTCAGGTCTTTCATGCACGATGACCTTGTCCCCGAACTGAGTCGTGATCACGCCGAGGGGGATCTGGTGGGCGGGCTCTAACGCTGATGCGTCCAGAAGCCGATACATCTCCGCACTTGCATTGGCTAGATCCAGCGAAACGTATCGATCGCGCTGGAAGATCCGGAGTTTGCGCATGGGTGCAGCCGTGATACGAGACGACGTAACATTGGCCACGCAGCCATTGGTAAATGTGATTCGGGCGTTGCAGATGTCGATCGTGTCGGTCAGCACGCTTACGCCCGTGGCCTGAACATCCGATACTGACGAGCGCGTCATCCACAAGAGAAGGTCGATGTCGTGGATCATAAGATCATGGATCACACTTACATCGATCGCACGTGGCTTGAAGGGGGCGAGTCTGTGCACTTCGATAAAGATCGGGTCCATCTGCATGTGTGCAAGCATGCGCACTGCGGGGTTGAATCGTTCGACATGCCCAACCTGCACGATCAGGGGGCTTTGTTCGAGACGTCGGAGCAGTGCCTGCGCCTGTTCGTAGGTTGCCGTGGCGGGCTTTTCGATGAAACAGTGCATGCCTCGCTCGAGGCACTGTGTTGCTACGTCATAGTGCGTCGAAGTCGGCGATGCAATAATCACGGCATCAAGATCCGGCATCTCTTCAACAGCCGCATACCAACTGGCTCCGTACTGTTCGGCGATCATCGATCCGCGAGCCTGATCGGGATCAACGATGGCAGCGAGAGAGACATCAGGGTGCTGTCCGGCAAGTTTCGCGTGTATTGATCCGAGATGTCCCGTTCCAATGATGGCTATGCGCATGGCTCTGGTCAAGATTTCGTGGTCAGTGATCGAGAGTGGTTATGGATGAGCCCCGCGGGTGAGCCCGCCTGTAGGCTTCCTTCAGGCGCTCCACGCTCACGTGGGTGTAGATCTGTGTTGTCGAGAGTGACGAGTGGCCCAACATATCGCTCACGGCCGAGAGATCAGCCCCGTTGTCGAGCAGATGCGTTGCAAACGAGTGGCGCAGAACATGCGGACTCTTTCGGCGGGCTTCGGTCACAGGGCCAAGGGCCCGGCGCACGATGCGCCACGCCGATGAACTCGTCAGACGTCCGCCCCGGTCGCCAAGGAACAGGGCCTGCTCGGAGTCATCGGGACCCAGCTCGGCGCGGCGCAACTGGTAGCTCTCGATGGTCTCGATGGTCTCCTTCGTGAGCGGAACGATCCGCTGCTTGGCCCCCTTACCCGTGACGCGAACGGTGCGCGCGGACGTGTCGATCTGGCCGACATTCAAACCAAGAGCTTCGTGGATGCGTAGCCCGGAGCCATAGAGCAGCTCGCAGAGCGCCTTATTGCGCAGCCCCTTGACGGTGGACACATCGAACATGTCCCAGAGCCGTGCCGCTTCGCCGACGTTGATAAACGACGGCAGGGGGCGTGATGTCTTAGGTGATGCCAACATTGCGGCCGGGTTCTTGTCGATGATGCCGCTACGGAGCAGGTGTTTGAAGAAGCTGCGTACGGCGGCAAGCTTCAGACGAATACTGGACTTGCCAAGCCCCTTGTCATGAAGCCAGCCCATAAAAGGACGAATATCCGCCTCACGAATCTGGCCAACCTCCGGCAGGGGGCTTCCATATTCTGCCAGGTAGTCACAGAACTGCTCAAGTGCCGTGGAGTACGTCAGCGTGGTGTGCGGGCTGGATGACTTTTCCACATCAAGTGTGGAAAGGAATGACCGTATGGCGCTCTGCAGGTCCATTTGCTCAAACATACGATATATTTGTAAGTCTAACGGCTACATCATGTTGCACATCAGAAACTACATTGGCGGACACTTCTGCGAACCCCATTCGGGTTTGTGGATAGACAACGTCGACCCATCGACCGGCGAGGTTGCATCGTTGATCGCACGAAGCGACGCGCGCGATGTATCCGATGCCGTGCTGGCAGCATCACGTGCATTCCCTGCATGGTCTACCATGCCGGCAAAGGGGCGCTCGGAGTTCATGATGGAGATCAGCCGGCGCATCAAGCTTCATCTTGATGACCTCGCGCTGGCCGAGACCAACGATCAGGGCAAGCCCCTTTGGCTGTCGCGCAGCGTCGACATTCCGCGGGCGGTCGAAAACATGGCGTTCTTTGCCACGGAGATCCTGCATACGCACACCCAGGCGCATCAGACCGACGAGCATGTGATCAACTACACGCTGCGCCGTCCGCTCGGCGTCGTCGGGTGCATCTCGCCATGGAATCTGCCTCTCTACCTCTTCACATGGAAGATCGCTCCGGCACTGGCCGCCGGCAACACGGTGGTTGCCAAGCCGAGCGAGCTCACACCCATGACGGCGTTCTTGCTGTCGCAGATCTGCATTGATGCCGGGCTTCCGCCGGGCGTGCTCAACATCGTGCATGGATATGGTCCCGAATGTGGTCAGGCCATTGTGGAGCATCCGGACGTCAAGGCCATCTCTTTCACTGGTGGCACGTCCACCGGACGTCGCATCGCGGCCACGGCAGCGCCGATGTTCAAGAAACTATCGCTTGAGCTGGGCGGCAAGAACCCAACCATCGTCTATGATGACGTGGACGTAGAGTCGACCGCTCGGAGCGTGGCTCGTGCGGCCTTCACCAATCAGGGCGAGATCTGCTTGTGCGGCTCGCGCATCTTCGTTCAGCGGGGCATCTATGATGCCTTCCAGCAGGCGCTCATCAAGGAGACCGGGCGATTCGTGGTGGGTGATCCACTTGAGGCCGACACACGAACGGGCGCCGTGGTCAACGAGGCGCACATGGCAAAAGTTTTAGGATATATCGAGCTTGCCAAACAGGAAGGGGGCACGGTTCTTGCTGGGGGGAATCGTGTGCAGGTGCCGGGGCGCTGTGCCAACGGATACTTCATCGAGCCGACGCTCATTGCCGGTCTTGGGCAGCAGTGTCGCGTTAACCGAGAGGAGATCTTTGGTCCGGTGGCAACGCTCATCCCCTTTGACACTGAAGACGAAGCCGTGGCCATGGCCAACGACACGGAGTATGGGCTGGCGGCAAGTATCTGGACGTCGAACGTACATCGAGCACATCGGACGGCACACCGTCTGGAGTCGGGCATCGTGTGGGTGAACACCTGGCTGATGCGCGACCTTCGGACGCCGTTCGGAGGTATGAAGCAAAGTGGTGTAGGCCGCGAAGGGGGAACCGAGGCTCTGCGCTTTTTTACCGAACCACAAAACATTTGCCTGCAGATCGCACCGTAAACCAGCGGAAGAGGAATGGAAAAGATCGTCATCAACTCAGAGAGAGCTCCTGAGCCTGTCGGAGCTTATCCCCATGCACGCCGTGTTGGGAACATGCTGTACCTCAGCGGCGTAGGGCCGCGCGAGCGAGGTACCAAGATCATTCCGGGCGTGACGCTTGGTGCGGATGGATCGATCGTCGACTACGACATCGAAGCACAGACGCTCAGCGTCTTTCGTAACATCCGATACATTCTTGAAGACGCCGGATCAAGCTGGCATAACATCGTCGACGTGCAGGTGTACCTGACGAATATGAAGGCTGACTTCCCGACCTTCAACAGACTCTATGCTGAGCACTTTGCAGGGGTCGATGCGTGTCGCACGACCATTGAGATTGGCGCTCTTCCGACGCCGATCGCTGTCGAGCTCAAGGTGGTGGCAACGATATGAACATCTGCCGCCGACTGTCGATCACCGTTGTTCTGTGCCTGGTGGCATGCGCTGCGTCAGCCCAGCCGGTGATCTCCTATATCCTTCCTGACATTGGAGCGCCGGGGACGGCCACGGCCATTGAGATCATTGGCCCGAATCAATCCAGCGCCAACTTTGGTCTCGATGGTTTCAATCTCAACAACGCCGGCGATGCCGTGCGTGTGGTGTGCCAGAGACCGGCCGATGCCGGCAAAGTCACATTCGGTCCGGTTAGCATCAGCTGGTCGGGGCGCATGATCTCGACCATGGCCTTTGTGCACCCTGATGTTGTTCCGAACGATCATGACTGGACCAAGCTGCGTGCCGAGTTCCGCATTCCGATCCAGGTGATCGTCAACAACGTGGTCTCGAACATCGACACCTTCTACATCGTAAGGCCGTGGCCTCTTGGCAACATCTCTGCGCTAAGCGAGACCATCCTTGGGCAGGGGGCTCTTGGCCGCCGCTCACGTCGAGGTGCCATGATCGTTGACTCGCTGATTCTCGGGCCGAGCGTCTATCAGGTCTCGACGGTGGACTGTGACCCGTCGACTCCCGGCAACCAGGCCTACCTGCCAATGGTTCTTCATAGCGTTGGTTCGATCCGTGGAACCAAGGTGGCCGACACGATTGCCTCGGAGATCTCGGTGAGCGCTGCCGGCATTCGTGGCGGAGCCGGTGGTGGTGGCGGAGCCGGATCATACGTCAACTTCAACTTCAACGGTCAGACCGGCACCGACGGTGGTGACGGGTTCACAGGCGGCGGCCCCGGCGGCTACAATTCAGCGCGAACAAAGCGCAAGCCCGGCGTAGGCACGGGTGGCGAGTTACCGGCCAGTGCCACCAACACCATCGGGTCTCCATCCCTCAACGGAGTCACCGGAGGCGAATCCACCACGTCGTTTGAAAACGCCGGTGGCGGCACCGGACATCCCTTCGGAACCAGCGGCACGGGCTGCGTCGAACGAAACGGTTGTCTTCCTATCGGTGGATACGGCGGTGGATCGGGCTCTCAGGAGGCCAAGCGTGGCGGCGCCGGCGGTTATGCCACGGCGGGCGAGACCGAGACGCCCTTCAGCAATGGCGGACAGGTCGTCGGCAACGTCAACCTCGTGCCCCTTGCCGGCGGCAGCGGCGGCGCGGGTGGTAACCCTGATCTTTCCCGGGCCATTGCGGCATCCGGCGGCGGCGGTGGTGGCGCGCTCAGCGTGCATGCCCGCACGGTGGTGGATGTGCGCGTAACTGCCAGGGGCGGAGTGCCCACCCGGCAGGACCTGCAGGGCGGATGCGGCTCTGGCGGCGGCATCATCGTAGGGGGCCGTGCGGTAACCAACGTGATCCAAAACATTGGCGCCAATGTCGATGGCGGCTTTGACGCCGTTGGATCGGCCGCAACTCGGCATCTCACCGGCGGCGGCGGACGTCTGCGCGTGGATGGCCCACTGCGCGGGGTCAGCCAAGGGTGGACCGGTGTGTCGATGGATCCACTTGCTGTGTCATCCGGCGCATTGACGCTGTCGGGCACCAAGACCAATGATGGCGCTTACGTGTGGATCAGAACAGCCACCGGACCGTGGAAGGAGATCCTCGGGCCGACGCAGGTCTTCGTGCCTAACGATCGATGGAACGCCACGCCGGCCTGGCCCGGCAGCGACTCGGTGGTGTACGTTGTTGCGGCTGCCTCAGTGCCATCGCCTTCGATGGTGGCCCTGCAGCAGCAACCCTCAATTGTATTCTCGCAGTCAGCCTGGAACGTCATCCGCCGCGCGGCGGCAACGAAGCTCGCCGGCGACACGTTGGCCAATCTTGGTCAGCCCAGATGTCCGGGTGACGTGTTGGTCGACACGATCGTGGTGGTCAACCCCGGACCGGAGACACTGACAATCTCGGGTGCCCAGCTGGCGGCACCACCGGGATTTGTCATCACGCAGGAGCCGAAGTATCCGCTGACGCTCGCCCCTTCGCAGAGGGCAACATACGTGGTCTGGTACACCGTGCAGACCGGGCAGACCGGTACGCAAAACGGCGAGCTGCGCATCAACTACGGTACCAATCAGGTTCATACTGTGCGGCTGCAGGCCAGTGCCACGCCGGTGACGGTTGATTATTTCTGGAGGGGGCTCAAGCGCGATACGCTCGACGTCGGACGTGTCTGCATTGGCCGGCCGATCGTTGAGTTTCTCACCGTTCGAAAGGTTGGCAGCGCGCAGTTGACGATCGTCGGTTTCGCCTCAGCCAGTCCTGCCGCAATGGCCGTCACGGGCGCCGTGCCCGTGATACTGAAAGATGAGTTCTCGTTCTACCAGCTGACCATGACGTTTGCCGCCAAGCGTGCCGGCGCGCAGATCGTGCCTGTTTTGGTGACGTTCAAGGAATGTCCGATCCCGGATACGATCTACATCAAGCATACCGGCGTCGAGTCGCAGGTCACGGTCACGGGCAACGGACAGTTTGGCGACGTGCGCGTGGGCGACCGACGCGAGGCGATCTTCGAGCTGCGTAACACCGGATCGAGTGAGCTCGACATCCGCACCCTTCCGACGCTGCCCGCCCCCTTCAGCGTTGTCTCGATAACGCCGACGATTCCTACGAAGGTCATGCCCGGTGAATCACTGATCCTCATCGTGGCCTTTGCTCCCACCGCCGTGACGCGTTCGACGGCGCGCTTCACAATGGTGGTCGACTCATCGCAACTCAGCTGTGCCGATACGGTGGAGATCGTTCTTGCCGGAAATGGGGTGCTGTCAAACGTCACGCTCTCGGCAACATCGCTAACGTATCCGTCGACGGCTCCGTGTGATAGCGCGCGCCAAAGCGTGACCATTACGAACAACGGTACGACCTCGTTTACGCTTGTCAGCCCGCCGGTGATCAACGGGGTGAATCCAACGTCGTTCCGCTGGTCGGGTGGACCTCTGCGCGACACGACCTTGCGTGCTCAGGAGTCGGTCACCTACAGCATCACCTTCCTCGGAAGTCAGGGTCCGGATGGCGTCAAGACAGCGGTGTTCTCGGTGCGCACGGATGACCCCGGCATCGGCATCATCAGCGTCGGCCTCAATGGTCAGCGCAATTCGGCCGCACTGATCGGTCCGCGCATCGTCGACCTTGGTTCGGTGCGCGTGGGCGGTACGATCAACACGACGATCAATTACACCAATGGTTCGACGTTCCGTTTGCGGGTGATCAACGCAACGGTGACCGGTCCGAACCGCATTGGAGTGAATCCGACGCAGTTCGCACTCGATCCATCGCAGGTCAGGGGGCTGACCTTCACCTACATCTGCAGGGCAGAAGAGAATGTCGAGGACACTGTGCGCCTTGCGCTCGATCAGCCATGCACCGACACCATCGCCATCATCGTGCGCGCTCGGGGCGGCAGTGAACAGCTCAGTGCCTCGCAGAAGATCAACTTCGGCGTCAAGAGCGAATGCGTCAAAGGCAGTGACAGCGTCGTATACGTCAACAGCGGATCGCTGCCGATCGAACTTGTCGACGTTGTCGGCATCACGGGTCCGGACGCGGCGGCCTTCCGTGTGATCAACCCGGCAGCCGCCACAGGTCAGCGACTGCAGCCCGGCGAGCAGCGCGTGCTGCGCGTGGAGTTCGATCCGGCCGCAGCCACGGACGGTATCAAGGTTGCCTATCTGACCGTACGCGCCAAGATCAACGATACCATCGTGCCGGTCATCAGTGAGCTCAAGGGCGAGCGCCGTACTTCTTTGTTCATCACGCCTTCGAGCATGACATTTGGCAAGGTGAGCGTAACGGCAACAAGCACGCAGAGTTTGATCTTCACCAACTCCGGCAGTGAGCCCCTTGTCATCTCGTCAATTTCACTGCTCGGGGGGGCCACAAGCGGCTTCCGCGTGCGCTCAAATCCGCCGGTCCCTATGACCATCCAGCCCGGAGGGGTCTTTGAGATAACGGTCGACTTCGTGCCGACGCAGCAGAAGACCTATATCGATGGCGTGGTGATGAAGCTCGATGCGCCGTGTTCGGACACGCGTGTCTTGACGCTCAGCGGGGCAGGTGTTGTGGTGGTCGACGTTGTGGCTTCGCTGCCACGGATCGTTGAGTCGCCCTCCAAGCGCGACGTGCGCCTGCCGATACGCGCACGCGTTACGGGCGAGGCCACGCGCATCGACAGTGCTTCGTTCACCATGAGAGTACGATACATTGCCGCACTGTTTGCCCTGCGCGAGGTCATCGGTGCTACCGTGCTTCGCAGCGAAGTGTTAGGGGGCTTCACCATCGTTGAACTCTCTATCCCTGCGCGTACCATCGATTCGGCAGGAACGGTGATTGCGGAGCTTTTGGGTGACATGACAATTGGTCCACTCGATTCGACAGATGTTCTCTTTGAGCAGGCTGCCGTCACAGCCCCGAACGTCACCTCACGACTGCTCACGCAGGACGGTTCGATCAAGATCACCATCTGCGAAGCCGGTGGTGACCGACTGGTTCGGCGCTCCGGACGACTATCGGTTCAGATTCACCCGAATCCTGTGGCGGATGATGGTGAGATCGTCACCGAAACCTACGAGCGCGGGCTGCACACGCTGACGCTCATCACGGCAGAAGGTCGTACCATCTCGCTGAACTCGTGGAATCATGATGCGTCCTCTCCGGTCGTGCATCATCGCATCCCCGTCGAAGCTCTTCCGTCGGGCCTCTACCAAGTGGTGCTCGAGACTCCTTCGCGCCGACGTATTCTTCCACTGTCGTTGATTCGCTAGAGCCATGAAGTACTTCGTCATGCCTGCCTTCATGGTCATTGTTCTTGCCTTCGGCACCTCGTTTGCGCAGGAGCGCTACACGGTTGATTCCACCGGACAGACGATGATCCTCAAGTATCGTCTCGGCGGATTCGCCAATGTCGCACAGTCGATTCATTTCGCTGACTTTGGTGCGCTGCCCGGACTTGTCTCATGTTGCCAGTCATTCAACGGCGGCTCGTCCACGGCTGGCGCGCTTGGAATCCTTGCCGAATTCACGCTCCGCAGCGGACTTCGCATTGAGGGCAGACTTGGCTATACGTCTCTCTCAGGTAGCTTCTTTCGCGACGAGAAGATCGGCAATGAGCCGATCCTTGAAGATGGACCGCTTCCGCGCCAGACTCGTCGCGACGTGATGGTGCGGCACGACTTCACGTCGACCATACCATTGTTTACTGTCGAGCCGACGCTGCTGTATGAGGTCGCCAACCGTGTTCACCTTCAGGGCGGACTTCGACTTGGCATCATGGGAAGTACCAACTTCACTCAGCGCGAGACGCTCACCGACCCCGAGGGGTACACCTTCTTGAACGGATCGACGATCCGCAACGACGTCGGCGATGCCATTCCACTTGCCGTGGTTCAGCAGATGCATGCCGTGGTTGGTGCTCGATACGATCTCGTCTCGACGCGTTCCTACACGATCTCGCCTGAACTGCGCTATGCGTTGCCCCTTACCTCCATCTCCGATGTGTCGTGGAGTGTTCACCAGGTCATGGCAGGCGTGAGCGTTCGATTCGGCATCTACCGTCCGGCAGATGCGATCATCGTTAACGACACCGTCTATCGTCGTGACACTGCGACGATCGTACGACGGGGAATCACCGAGCCCCGCGTTGTACTGTCGGACGATGACGTGAGTGAGAATTCACGTCGCGCCGGCGACACGCTCTACATGACAACGCTCATCACCGAGAAGTACACGCGCGAGATGCCGGCACCGTTCGATCCGGGACTAAGTGTGCGGCTCGTGTCAGGGGGCTCTACAGACGACCTGACGCGGATGCGCATCGAGGAACTTGACGTGATCGAGAACTATCCGATGCTCCCGCAGCTGTTTTTTGCCGAGGGTAGCGCAGAGTTGGCCAACACGAAACAGCAACTGCTCGGGGTATCGCAAACGTCGGGCTTCTCTGTCGCATCGCTGACGCGTGATCAGATCGGTGTCTACTCGCACCTTTTGAACATCATCGGTCAGCGCTTATCGGCTGAACCGACGGCAACGATCACCATTGCCGGATACGGCAGTAACGCGGGACCCGAGCAGGGTAATCGAGAGCTTTCGCGCAATCGTGCCGACGCGGTGAAGTCGTATCTGACCTCGACATGGAACATCGATCCGGCGCGTATCAAGACGCGAGGGGGCTTGTTGCCGGACCAGCCGGCCAACTCAGCCACTCCGGAGGGTCGGGCCGAGAACCAGCGTATCGAGATCACTGCATCAATGCCGTCGATCCTCGAGCCGGTGGAGTTCCGCGACAAGGACCTGATCGTTTCGCCTCCGGTGATCGGCATTGGCTCGCAGCTACGTCAGGACGACGATGTCACCAGCTGGAGCCTTGTGCTTGAGCAGGCCGGACGTCTGCTCTACGCAGCCAAGGGCGATGGTCCGCCGGAGAACGTCTCATGGGACGCCTCGAAGGCAACCAACAAGCCGCGCAAGGATGATCCAATCGTTGCTCGTATTCGGGTACGCAATGATCGCGGCGAGAACGTGGAAGCATCCGATACGGTCGCCGTCGAGTATGTCACCCTGCAGACCATGCGCGCGCGCCAGGAAGAGGGCAAGCTCGTGGAGCGATACTCACTGATCGTGTTCGACTTCAACAGCGCCCAGCTCAACCCGGCCAATCAGCGCACGATGGATCGAGTGAAGGCGCGCATTCAGCCCGAATCGCGGGTGCGCATTGTGGGCTATGCCGACAAGTCCGGCAACCCGGAATACAATCGCAACCTTGCGCGCAAGCGCTGCGTCGAAGTGCAGAAGGTACTTGGACTGTCTGACGACCGGGTGACGCTGGAGCCGGTTGGCTCGGATCGTCTGATCTACGAGAACGAAACGCCCGAAGGACGTTCGTATTCGCGGACGGTGCAGATCGAACTCGTCACCCCGGTTCGCTGATTCGATATGCCATCAACGTCGAGTGCCATCGGCATCATCATCGTTGCGGCCTTTTTGTTCGGTGCGGTCTCGTGTACCAAGCCCGGCAAGCCAGAGGGGGAGTTGCACCCAGCCCGCGGCGGACTCTTCTACGGCGGCATCTACCGTCAGAACGAGACCGGTGAGATACGAACACTTGATCCTGCGCAGATCAACGACATCACCTCGTCACACGTGTCGATCAACGTGTATGATCAGCTTGTGCATTTCGACGAAGACCTCAACATGGTGCCGGGCCTGGCCACGCGCTGGAATGTGTCGGCTGATGGTCTGACCTACACCTACATTCTGAGAACGAACGCTCGGTTCCATGATGATCCGTGCTTCCCCGATGGCAAGGGGCGAGTGGTCACCGCCCGCGACGTGCTTTACAGTTTTACGCGCATCTGTGATGTGCGCTCGGGATCTCGAAGCGATGCGTACTTCCGCGACAAGGTCGTTGGGGCCACCGAGTACTACCGATCCACCCAGGAGGCTCAGAGCTCTGGCACGTCACCACGCATCAAGGGCGTTGCTGGTTTTTCTGCACCGAACGATTCGACCTTTATCATCCGACTCGCGAAACCCTTTGCCCCTTTCGAATACACCGTCACCCAAACGTCGATGGGAATTGTGCCGCGCGAAGCTGTCGAGTACTATGGCAAGGATTTCTTCCAACATCCCGTTGGCTCCGGGCCGTTCCGGTTTGTGTCGTGGACGCCTGACAGGTCACTGGTGCTCAAGCGCAACGATGCATACTGGGATGTTGACCAGCATGGCAACCGTCTGCCATATCTTGATGGCATACGGTTCTCGTTCATCAAGGACGACAAACTGCAGCTGCTTGAATTTGCGGCGGGGAATCTTGAGGAGAGCTATCGCATCCCCAATGAGTTCTTTGCCGACATTGTCGATGAGAACAAGAACCCGAAAGGGAAGTGGAGTCGGTTTACCCTTCTACACAAGACGGCGCTCTCGACGCAGTTCTATGGCATGGTGACCAACACGCCGGTGTTTCGGGATCCTCGTGTGCGTCGCGCCTTCAACTACGCCGTGGATCGCAATCGTATCATTCGGTACGTTCTCAAGGGTCAGGCCTCGGGTCCGGCCCACCACGGTCTCGTGCCTCCTTCCATGCCCGGGTACCAAACAGACAGCGTTGTTGGGTACACCTTCAACCCTGCAAAGGCCCGTGCCATGCTTGCCGAAGCGGGCTATCCCAACGGGACAGGCTTCCCCGAGGTGACGTTGCAACTCAATGCAGGGGGCGGACGCAACGTATCCATTGCTGAAGCCATCCAGGGCATGCTCAAGGAGCACTTGAACGTCAACGTCAAGCTCTTACAAGTGGAGTTCGCTCAGCATCTGTCGGATATCGATAAAGGTAAAGCCCCTTTCTATCGGCTGGGATGGGTAGCTGATTACCCCGATCCGGAGTCGTTCCTGAATCTCTATTACGGCAAGCTTGTGCCGAAGGATGACGAGGATTCACCCATCAACTCCACACGATATCGTAACGATGCGTATGATCGATTGTTCGAGCAGGCGCTCTCAACAACCGACCGCACAGTGCGCATGCGCCTATATCGACAGGCCGAGCAGATCGCCATCAACGATGCGCCCATGCTGCTGATCCTGAACGATGAAGACTACCGCTTTGTGCAGCCGTACGTGAAGGGTCACCCTCACAATGCCATGGACAGAACGAATCATCATCGAACATCATTTGTTCCGGTGCAATAAGTCTGTCAGCGCTCCGTTGTGTGCCGCTGCCAGTAGCTTCTCTCCACGTTTACTATCAGTCACTCATGCCAACAGCCCTTGTTACCGGAGCCTCCGGCGGAATCGGATATGAACTCGCTCACGAACATGCCCGGCGTGGTGGCGACCTTGTGATCGTGGCCCGCAATGAGGGGGCACTTCACAATCATCGCGAAGCATGGCAGAAACAATATGGCGTAGCTGTGCATGTGATCGCTGCCGATCTGTCGCAACCCGGCAGTGCCAAAGCGTTGTATGACGAGGTCTGCCGGCGTGGTCTGACGATCGACATTTTGATCAACAATGCGGGCTTTGGTCAGTACGGTCTGTTTGATGAAAGTGACGTTGACCGAGCGCTGCAGATGTTGGAACTCAACATTGTTGCACTTACAATGCTCACGCGACTGTTTGTTGCTGACATGGTTCGTCGAGGTTCTGGTCGCATCATGAACGTTGCCTCCACGGCATCGTTTCAGCCTGTTCCTCTCATGACGCTCTATGCTGCGACCAAGG